>JAGGYF010000042.1 GCA_021162685.1 Candidatus Iainarchaeum sp.
ACGAGAAATCGCCTTGTATCCCTAAAATTTTATGAGTTTCCCAAGGTGTTCTGAGGACTCTATTGCTTTCCTAAGGGCCTCTCCAACATTTTCTCCCATAATCGCTCTCATATTGTACATAATGTTGTGCATATCTCCCTTTTCCTCTACAAATTTCTTTATCTCATTTATGTGCTTGTTGTTTAATAGCCCCCGTTTTGCTAGTTCCTCAAACAATTGTATTCTTACTGGTATGTCCTCTTTCTCATTTAGTTCCCAAGTCGCGGTCCAGAGTGCCTCAGATACCTCTTCTGCTGTTTTTATGGCACCTTTTTTTACAAGGTGGGTTAGTATCTTTATTTTTTCATTAGTGATACTGGGAGAGCCCATCTGTATTGTTTTGTGGCCCATAAAGAGTGTGTAGGGTGTTCTGGAGACCTTTTCTCTTATGTCCTCAAAGTATTTCTTATCAACAAGGTTATGGTCAAAAAGTTCTCTTAATAGCCTTATACTGGCACCTGTTACCTCCTCCCCCTTATTCAGATCAAATTCAAGGTGCGGCATGACTACCTTTTCCATTATTTGATGTATGTGTTCCTTTTCAAGCATATTGTGATCTATAAGGTCTACTATTAGATAGGATGCCCTCCATACATTTCCAGAGTTTGAGAGGTGTTCTATTAGTTTTGGCATTAGGATAGGGATGTGTTCCTTTTTGAGAAGGTCCTTTTCTACCATGTGAGAAAGCAATTGATATTCGTAGTGGTAGGGTATCCATGACTCTTCCATATATTTTAAGATTTTTGGGAGGAGAATGTCAACGTGTTCCTTTTTGAGTTTGTTGTTTGCGATGGCGCGTTCAATGCGATTAAGCGCTTTGTGGTGTTCTTCACCCCCTTTTCCAAGGCCCCTGCCAAGCCATTTTGCTGTAAACGATTCTTTAAGTCCCATGATATTATTATTGCAATACTTCTTTATAAAATAAGTAGCGCCGGGGGTGGGACTCGAACCCACGTGTCCCGAAGGACAGTGACTCTCTGCCATCCAACCTTGCGTTGGACTTCGGGTTTCAAAAGGGTGAAACCCTTTGTTAGCAGGCCACCGCAATAGCCACTATGCGACCCCGGCTTCAACGATTTCTGATAGTGTGGTCTTGTGCCACACTACGAACGCCCATATGTAATTTGGGCCTATGCGACCCCGGCTTCAACGATTCTGACATCCATGTAATTTGTCAAGCATAAGCGCCAAAGGCGCACTTGTTCGCCGGCAGGGCGAACATGGTTATACTTTCCCCAGGCTTTTTCCGCCTGAAGCGGAAAAAGGCTGCCACACTACGAACGCCCATATGTAATTTGGGCCTACATTGTTTCTAGGTAGCCCCCAAGGAAGCGGTATAGGATTATGAACGTTACGATATTTATAGGCAACATAATTACTAATGGCCAGTGATATGTCATTTTGAAGACAGTAATGTACTGGACAACGGCCACTATGAGCATGATCAGGAATTTATTCATGGACAATATTTAGGGTATAGTAATTTAAATATTATTTTGTTAATCTTGTGCGATGAGAAGGGTTCTTATTGGCATAATGCTCATTATGGCGTTCTCAGTAGCGTTGGATATCCAGGATCCAAAGCTCGTAAGCTCTTTAAATGCAACTGTGGTTGATGCTGGCTCTATTCAGATACTAAATGGTAGGGCATATTCTATTGATTTGAACATTACGATTCCGCAAAACACGGAGTTCCAGGTTGCTAGGTATGATGGAAGAATTGTTAGGGATGAGGAAGGGAATGAACTGGCAAATATATATGTTGTAAACCCTGACAATCCGTTTGAATATCGTTTGGTGACAAATGTTGAAACACGGACAAGGAAAGTGGGTTTATTACCAGAGGAGTATGATATACCCCCAGAGATATCTGAATATGTAGAATCAACAGAACACACGCAGAGCAGCAGTGATGAGATAAGGGCACTTGCTGAGGAGATAACTGCGAATTCCACAGATGATTTTGAGAAGATTGCAAAGCTGGCTATATGGGTAAATCAATACATAACATATGACATAAGCATGGTTGGAGAGAAGAGGGACGCGCTCTGGGTTCTTCACAATAGGAGAGGGGTTTGTATAGAGTATGCGACATTATTCTCAGCACTTGCTAGGTCATTGGGTTATCCCACGAGGTATGTTCTTGGTCAGACATATGGTGATTATGGTTGGTTGGGGCATGCATGGGTTGAGGTTTACTTGGGCGATTGGGTAGCAGTTGATCCAACATGGTTGGAAGTAGGAAAACTTGACGCAACACATATTGTATTTTACAGGTCAAGGGGAGTGAATGCAAATAGCAGGGTGCAAGCAAAGGTCACAGAAGGAGCGATGATGAAATGGAACAGACAGGAATTTACAGGCCAATCTATAAATGAGAGCAGGATATTTGTGAATGAGATATCCTATGATAAAAAAGGAGATTATGACCTTTTCATTGGTGCGAATAGTATAGGTGCTGGTGATAAAACCATTGTTATTTTGGAGTATAACGGAGAAGAATACACTATCGCTGATGCAACACTTGTTCCGTGCAAAGCATCTTTTCCTGTTGTGTACATAGAGGATGAGGAGAAAAAGGCAATCGTTGAGCCAAATAAGAGGATAGTTTTGGCATGGGTTGTTCAGGCTTCAGATAATCTTCAAAAGAATGTGTTGTACTCATGCCCTTTAACGCTTAACTCACGTGTTTTGAAGAACAAATCTATTGTTTTGACTATGAGCGAAAAATCAGAAGAGCCAGACATAGATGTTACATTAAGTAGGAGGGTTGTTGGGCTGGGTGAACCTGTTAGGGTGTATGTAAAAACCAGTGAGAGTGATGTTGGTGTAGGTATTGTAACGAGTGAGGCATACGAACTCAGAAATATTGGGGGGAGGGAAACAGTATTTTCTGTTAATTTCTCCCGTCCAGGTGAGCAAACTATATATGTATTTACATCAAAGGGAGGCGTTGCAAAGAGAATAGTATCTGTGGTGCAGGAAAAACCACATGCTTACGTTTCCTCTGTTG
This sequence comes from Candidatus Iainarchaeum sp., assembly GCA_021162685.1. GTDB lineage: Archaea > B1Sed10-29 > B1Sed10-29 > WALL01 > WALL01 > JAGGYF01. The sequence goes on from JAGGYF010000042.1 coordinate 3,053, forward strand.
ATGTTCATGAAAAGATCCTAAAAGGGAGGAGCATTGGATTGAATGTTTCTATAGAGAGTGAAGGAAAACTTGATGCAAATCTCTTTGTTTCTTTAGGAAACTATAAGACTGCAAGAAAGGTTGTCATAAGTGGAGAGCAGACCTTTATGTTTGAGATTCCTCCTCAGGAGGAGGGAGAGCATATACTAACTGTCATATTGAGAGGAGAAGGTATCTATGATGAGCAGCATATTCCTGTCCTCATATATTCACGTCCTATTATTGCGGTCTCTAGTATATCGTTCAAAAGGATAGATGGAAAAATCAGGAGCGTTATTGAGTTCTATAGGAAAGGACCAGCACAGAACGTAACAGTAACTATTGGAAATCAAACAATTGAACTTCAGGATGATACATTAGAAATTGTTTTGGAACCAGGACAGTATTTTGTTGTGATGAAATGGATGGATCCAGCTGGAAACCATTATTCTGCAGCAGCGTTTTTAGGAGTACCAGCGTTAGAGGAAGAGAAAGAAAGAGAGCTCTCGTTTGCAAATCTGTTCGCGTTTCTTATTATTGTTGTTATGGTTGCAATCTTTGTTCTGATTAGTGTGCTTACAATATCTGCTATCACTCTACTCAGAAAAGGCTCATAGCTTACAGAAGTATACAATTAGAGGAATGCCTAAAAAGGTTACTACAAGAAACCATGAGATAAGGAATAGCACGTCTTCTGGGATAGGATAAAAACTTGCGGCAATGAGAAGGATTGCGATGACAAATCCGACAAAAGGAAGGATACCTGCTACTAGGCTTGCCAATACATTCCAGTCTGGAATTAGTGGCTTCTGTTTTTTCATATGTGCATTGTGTACTACAAAGTATTTAATAGTAAAGGGCATAATGAAGAGATATGGAAGAAAAGTCGTGCGGTACAGTGGTATACAACCCAAAAATACAAAAATTTCTGCTCCTACGCTATTCAAAGCATTGGGGCTTTCCAAAGGGGAATCAGGAACCAGGTGAGACAGAGGAGCAGACGGCATTGAGAGAGTTAGAGGAGGAAACAGGCATACATGCAGAGAGAGTGGAACCTAATTTTAGAAAGGAGATAGAATATTTTTATGTTAGAGCAGGTAAAAGAATTCATAAGACAGTTGTTTTCTTTTTGGTGAAAACAGAGAAAACAGATGTGAAGGTTTCATGGGAGCATAAGGGATATAAGTGGCTCAGCTATGATGATGCTATGAAACACCTAACATTCAATACAGCGAAGGAGGTTCTGAAGGAAGCAAAGGCATTTCTGGACCAGAGGACATTAGTCTTCTATACCTAGTAATTGTTTTACGCGCAAGACGTCGAATCCTATTATGATGTTGCCGTCTATGTCAATCACTGGAACGCCCATCTGTCCCGATTTCTGGATCATTTCCATGGCTCTTGCTCTGTCTTTTGATACATCAACATCCTCAAATGGTATGTTGTGCTCCTTCAAAAACTGTTTTGCCCTTGTACACCAGGGGCAAGATGGCGTGGAATACACAATAACCTTCATATTAATCCCTTACCTCTTCTTCATATAAAAAGATGGTGGAGGAATTAATCCTCCATGGTTGATAGGTCTCCTACTGGCAACCCTAGTTCTTTTGCTTTTAGCACCCTCCTCATTATCTTCCCTGATCTTGTTTTTGGTAGTTTGTCTATGAACTCTATCTCCCTTGGCTTTGCATGTGCTGCTAGCTTTGTTTTAACGAATTCCATGATTTCCTTCTTTAGTTCTTCGGATGGCTGGTATCCTGGCCTTAGCACTATGAATGCTTTTATGATGTTTCCTCTGAGCGCGTCTGGCTTTCCTATTACTCCTGCTTCTGCAACTGCTGGGTGCTCCACAAGTTTGCTCTCTACTTCAAATGGTCCAACTCTTTCTCCAGATGTTTTTATTATGTCGTCAAGTCTTCCTTGGAACCAGAAGTAGCCCTCTTCATCTGTGTATGCAGAGTCACCAGAAACATACCATTCTGTTCCGTCACTGCCCTTAACAAAGTAACTCTTGTATTTCTCCTCGTTTTTCCAAATGGTTTTCATCATGCTTGGCCATCCCTTCTTTATTGCTAGGTTTCCTATTTGCAGTGGTGGAAGCCTATTTCCATTGTCATCAACAATTGCGCCTTCAAGACCAGGGAAGGGTTTTCCCATTGAACCTGGCTTTATTGGCATGCAGGGGTAGTTACAGACCAATTGCATACCTGTTTCTGTCATCCACCATGTGTCATGGATTGGTAGTTTCCAGACATCCATTGCCCATCTCACTACCTCTGGGTTAAGAGGTTCTCCAACTGAGTATATCAATCTAAGGGAGCTGATGTCATACTTCTCTGCAACACCTGCTCCTGCGGCCATGAACATCCTGAATGCTGTTGGTGCGCTGTACCATATTGTTACCTTGTAATCCTGTATTGTTTGGTACCAGCTTTCAACGCTAAACCTTCCTCCTCTTATTACTTCGGATGCACCGTTGAGCCAAGGACCGAATATACCATAGGATGTTCCTGTAACCCATCCTGGGTCAGCAGTACACCAATAGATGTCCTCATCATGCAAATCCAAGACGTATTTTGCAGTTGCATAGTGACCAATCATAGCCCTTTGTGCATGAAGAACACCCTTTGGCTTTCCTGTTGAACCAGATGTATAGTGTATAAGTAATGGGTCTTCTAGGTCAAGCCACACAATATCAAACTTGTCAGATGCCTCCTTCATCTCCTCATAGTAATTAATTTCGTTGTCATGTATCTCTGCACTGTCTCCTACCATGATTGTGTGCTTCAGTGCAGGCAAATCCTTGTATGCAATCCTGTCCCTCATGGATGGAACTGTTATGATACCAACTGCATCACAGTCCTTCATCCTATCCTTCACTGCTTCTTCCATAAATGCTTCAAAAAGAGGAACAGGAATTACACCTGCTTTTAGCATTCCTAAAAGTGCAATATACATCTCAGGACTTCTTGGCATAAAGACGCCTACACGTTCTCCCTTTCCTATGCCATGCTTTTTCAAAACATTTGCGAACTTGTTGGATAAGTATTTCAGATCCTGGTAGGTATATTTCTCTTGCCTTTTGTCTGATACATAGTACAAAGCGACCTTGTTCTTTCTCCATGTCTCTGCGTGTCTATCAATCGCTTCATATGCCATGTTTACTTTCCCTGTTTTATACCATGTAAACTGCTTCTTTATCTCTTCCCAGTCCCAGTTCTTTCTCGCTTCATCATAGTTTTCAAGATTGGGTTTTAACCTCAGTTGTTCCAATGGTTTTTCTATTTTTTCAACTTCATGCATTGCTTTTTCTGCCATAGAATCACCTAAATTAATGGATTTTAGGAAAATGAGACATAGGATTATGGCATTTCTAGTATTTAAACGTTTATTGCCGAATTTTGATATTTGCCTAGTAACACTTTTGTAACAAAATGTGATAATGTTGGAACACTTTTGTAACACTAGTACAAAAAGCCAAATGCGACCAATGGTAGTTCATTTTTTCCAGGAAGTTTGCTATCCACTACCAAATAGTCCGGTTTTTGCCTCCTTGTTTTTCCTGGACCGCCAATCTCATAAGATTCTTTACCAATATAGAAATCTGTGTGAGAGCCGGGGTCATATGATAAGCCCAAGTGGAAGGCATGTTGGACAAAGAACTCTTCTCTCTCTAACCCGCGATTGCGTGGTTTTTTCAACTTATCAAGGATTGCTGTTCTTATCGGAGGGGTAAGATAAATCTTTTTGTCCTTTTGTAGTGCTTTCACCTTCCCCCTTGCCCTGACCTCTTTTAATATTAGGCCATCATTTAATAGTTGCAGATATCTATGAACTTGTGTTTTGTTTATTCCTATGCGTTGGGAAAGAGAAGAGAGGGAAAGTTGTTCAGACGATAAAGCTATGTTATACAGCAATTTTTCAATCTCAAGAACATTCTCCATATCCATTTTCCTGAATGCAATGAGGTCGTGTCTTAGGAATTTCGTTATCAACTCAAATATATCCGCATCGCTTTTCAACATGTACGGAAGCGCCTTTGCCATATACTCTGGGATTAATGGAGAATACTGGAGAAATTCCTTCCATCTCCCACTAAGTATCTGCTTTAGGCTTATGGGTGCTATATCTCTATTTTTTGAAAGGAGGAGGAACTCTCTAAAACTCATAGGCTCAAGTGTCATCCTCTTTATCCTTCTCGCAAGCTCTGTGGGATACAAAGCAAGTGCTGCTGACCCAGTAATCACTAAGGATAACTCTCCTTTATATGCTTCATAAAATGCTTTTATATCGTGAAATGCCATACACTCCTGAAATTCATCAAGAACAATTACATCTACATCCTTTGTTGTGGCAATGTATTCCAGTGTATCATATACATTTTGAGATTTTAGTGGCGTGTAATCCATAGAAAGATACGCATACTTCATATCAGAAACAAGTTGGCTGACAAGAACAGTTTTTCCAGTGCCTCTCAGCCCAGATAGTACGGTTATCTGGTGGGGGTTTTGTATACTCTTTTTGAGAGTGTCATAGAGATATCTATGTTTTCTATAATTCTTACTATTGTTTTCTACAATCTTTGTTCCGAACAAAAGACATCTCTCTATGATGTCTGTATCAACGGCCATGATATCTTATAATATGTGCTAGTATATAAATGTTACACTTTTGTAACGAAAAACACGTTTTCTGTTACACTTTTGGAACAAGGAGAAAAGGTATAAATACTTGTTATACGTAAATGGTCAATGACTATTTATGGATAGAAAGCTAATCCGCATAGTGCTATTACTTCTTGCTATATACCTCTTTCTTCTCTCAATAAAGCTCATGGGCTCTGGTTTTAAGGCATTGGGTACAGAATTCGCAAAAAGCGTGATCGCGACGACCTCAAATCCGATTGTTGGATTGTTTATAGGTATCCTGGTTACCACGGTTGTGCAGTCATCCTCATGCACCACATCATTAGTTGTTGCGCTTGTTGGAAGCGGAGCTATGACTATAGCAAATGCTATACCTATTATCATGGGAGCGAATATGGGGACAACTGTCACAAATACAATTGTTTCCTTTGGGCACATCACACGGAGAACAGAGTTTCAAAAAGCATTTGGTGGTGCAGTTGTACATGATATCTTCAACCTTCTTTCTGTTCTTGTGTTACTTCCATTAGAGATGGTTTTACATCCAATACAAACGATATCAACTATGCTCGCAGATGCGTTCTATGGTATAGGTGGTTTTACATTTACAAGTCCACTGCATGTGATAATTGACCCAGCAAAACATTATGTTATTGCTATATTAGAATCTATTTTTGGGAATAATCCTGTAGCCATTATTGTGTTTGCATTAGCACTTTTGTTTCTTTCCTTAAAGATTATTGTGGACTCCATGCGTTCTGTTGTACTCAGTGAAATTGAGACACTTATTGATTCATTTCTCTTCAGGAATGGGTGGACAGGGTTTTTTACTGGTTTGTTCTTTACAGCAGTTGTCCAATCAAGTTCTGTTACAACATCCATTGTCATACCGCTAATAGGGGCAGGCCTACTTTCTATTGAGAAGGTATTTCCTTATGTTCTAGGCGCAAATGTTGGAACAACAATAACGGCAATTCTTGCAGCATTAGCGATCTCAGGACCAACAGCAAAAGCAGCAATAACCACTGCATTTGCCCATCTTACCTTTAATCTGCTTGGTATTGCGTTATGGTATCCTCTACGAAGAGTACCAATCGCATTGGCAAAAAGGCTTTCTGGAATTATTCTTATATCAAGAAAATATGCAATTGCATATGTACTAACAGTATTCTATTTAATACCCATTGCATTAGTATTTATACTAAGGTGAGAGAGATGGTGTTTAAGGAGATATATGATGTTTGGACCAAAGAGGTTTTGTTGAGGAAGGCATTTGAGAAAACATTGAAGATGATGGATAAGGATAAGGAAGCGTTTTCTCTGGCGTATAATGCTCTTATCAAAAACATAGATGAGCATATTGAAAAGGTTGTTAAGGATGAGGATAGGGTAGATAAGTATATGCAGGATGTGCGAAGAGAGATACTAGAATACCTTGCTGTTAATTCTGCCCCGGATGTTGCCGCATCTCTCATACTCACTACTGTGATTATATCATTGGAGAGGATAGGGGACTACTCAGAGGACATGACAAAACTAGCAGTGAGGTATCCAAAGAAGGTGAGTGAAAAGAAATACCTTGAAGCATTTGATTCAATATACGAGCGCATTATCAAGCTGTTTGATATGACGAAAAAGGCATTTGCCGATTCTGATGAAGAGGTCGCAAAAGAGGCCATCGCATTATATATGAGCATAAAGAAGGACTGTAACACCCTTTATGATAAATTGGAAAAAGAGAAGAGGATGGAACCTAGAACAGCTATGATCTATGCTTTATTGACAAGGTACTTGCAGAGGGTTGGAGCCCATTTGAATAACATAAATACCACAGTGGTAAATCCCTTCCCGCTTGCTGGGTCAAAGAAGGCGGTTAAAAGGGTTGAGTGAAACTAAACAACCTTAGCTCCATCAGCAAGTTTATAAGGAGTAGGAGATATCCTGTATTCTTCAAAAGCTAAAATAACGTCCTCTCTGTCTTTAGAGCGACATGCAACCACAATTTGACTACCCCCTCCCATGGTATAGTATGCATCAACGCCGCTTGTTCGGAGGTCTGTTACAATATCACATACTCGTTTTACCTCTTCATTTCTTATGTCTATTCCTTGGCTCAAAAGAAGAGCATATGCTTCATCTATGTCTTCTTGTGCAACCCTAAATGCCCCCATAAAATCCTTTTTTATTATCCTTCTCTCAATTTTATGGCATCTTTTATTGCAGTTGCTTACTCTCTCTTCAAACTGTGGTGAGGCAAGCATTGCTCTATGTATCTTTTCTGACTCAATCCTAGCCTTTTCAAATGAAAAACCAAACAAGGATACACCTACCAATTCTTTTGGATTTAAAAGTTGTTTCCCTCCTACTTCTGGATATTGCGAAACATCTATCTTGCTTATCCCGCCCAACAAACTTCGTGGGGATGAAGCAGACGCATTGATAATTATAGACACCTTCTCATTAATTGTCAGATTTAATTCAAAAAGATCGTCCAGTGCCTGTATAAGTGCAGCAGCCCCAGATGCAGAACTCCCACTTTTTATGTTATAGTTTCTAGATTGTATACGAACTCCAGAGTTACCAACAATTTTCAATACAGTGTGCACTATACGCAACATTGGTTTTGCCTTTTCCCCACTTATCTCACTATCATTAACATAAAACTTGGTTCCGGTCTTTGAAAGTGTGGCCTCTGTTACTGTTTTCATATTCTCATCCAAGGTAGTAACTGCCATACCTATTGTATTGTGGTAAGGCGATCTATCGCCCCTTAACCCAGCCAAAAATATTAGGGGTACTGCAGGATATGCTTCAGAAACTGCTTTTGACTTCATTTTTCTCCCACCAGCTTGGCTACCCTATCCATTATAACATCAAGAGCCTGTTCAAGTGTTTGGTGGAAATCCTCATTTTTTATTATGGGTATATCCCACTCTTTTGCTTTTTCCAATAATCTATCCTGCATTATCCTGTATTTATCAAGTTGGTTTATAAGTCGTTGAGGGTCGCTCTTTATGTGCGCAAATTCGTTTCTGGATAGGATCCTCTCCTTGTGCTTTTCTATATCGTCTATGTGCAACACCATTGGTATAATATTCCTTTTTTTCAATATGTCACTCTCAAAAGTATGAGGCAAGAAATGGAGATATTCAATAACCATATTTTCCCCATCGCGTACACACCTCTCCATGAGTTTACCCATACATTTGTTCATAATTCGCGATTGTTCCTCATATCCTTTTATGATTGAGTCTTTTGTGGGTTTATCGCTAAAATACTGCCATGTATTATACACACTTGTAAATAGAACAGGATGTTCCTCCTTTTTAAGAATCCCACGCAGAAATTCACGAAGAGCATCTCCTCCCATCATCACCCTTATTCCTAAACTTTTCGCGATTTCTGATGCAAGTGTTGTTTTGCCAGTTCCTGGTAACCCAGCAACAACTATTACCAACGGCTCTTTCAGTTCCCCTGAAATTGTTTTTTCTAGATATTTTCTCCATATCTTATATCTCCTAACATACTGCGGCCCAAACCTCCCTAACTCCTTCACTATTTTTTCGTGGGGTTCGCCAATAAGATGTTTTATCCTTTCAATTGGCAGTCCAGATGCCCTTACTGCCTCTTTTGTTATATCTATGCCTGGCATATGGTCACCTATATCCTCCTGACAACGCGGGGTGAGGGCGCTACTTTACATTCCCTAAAGGAATAGTTGTTTCTCTCTAGGAAATTTCTTATGTGGTCGGCGTGGTCTTTGTGTACTAATATAGATATTTGATTTCCACCCCCTGCTGTTGGTACTGCTATTACTCCTCTCTCCTTAGCAATCTTCTTCACATCTTCCCATAGCTCCCGCATTGGGCCTTTTCTTACAACTAACCCTCTATCCTCCAATAACTCATGTGCATTTTCAACATCTTCAAGGATTAGGTCAAACATGCGTTTTATGTTCCCTTCTTTGAATGCCTTTTTGATTTCTAACACCCTCCTTGGTGTTTCCCTCATCCTTATCTTATAATCGGGATGTTTTACTATTTCTTGATGGATCTCATCCGCAGTTATCCTTGTCTTGAACAGAGGAGATTCATTTTTATATTTTGGTTCTCCTTCCGGTGCATTGAATGGAACAAGAAAAATACGTATGTCCTTTAAATCTTCATGTGATGCAACAGGTATGCCCCTCACTTCAGGATAGTTATCCACATTTGTTTCACTCAACCCACCTAATAAACTTCTTTGAACAGACTCGGAACCCATCTTCCCATACTTTATCTTTTCTTCCTTGCTCATGTTTAACCCAAATAGCTCATCAATAGCAGTAACAAGAGCAGCAACACCAGAGTCAGATGAACCGCTTTTTATGTTATGGTTTACAGATTCAATTCTAACACCAGACCTTATGCCTTTTTCTGAGAGTATCCTCTTAACCATATTTTTTATATCTTCGCCACGTTTTCCACTGATTTCTTTCCCATTTACAAACAGATGAATGCCCTCTTCTTCAGGTAATTGCTTGGCCTTTGTAACTGTCTTCATATCCTCTTCGAGGGTAGTGATTGCCAACCCCATGGAATTGAGCCTTGGTGCCCTATCCTCTCGTATTCCCCCCAAAAACACAACAGGTATAGTTGGGAACGCTTCTACCTCAACTTCGTTGTACATAACTAATCCCCCTATCGTTAACCATAACCTTTATAAATGATTTTAAATAAAAACTTTACACCTATTTTTGCAGATAAATAGGTCTGGAGGTGAAGTCATGGAAACAGAAGCTACAGGAGGGGAGGGCGATGGCAATCGGCGTCCACATACTTGCAGAGTTCTACGAGTGCAATCCAGACCTACTGGCTACGGTGGATCCTGTTAGAGAGATTCTTGAGAGCACTGTAGAAGAGGCAAAGCTGAGTAAACTCCATTCGCACTATCATCAGTTTGAGCCATACGGAGTTACAGGTTTTGTTTTACTCGCAGAATCTCATATCAGTATACACACCTGGCCAGAGCACGGGTATTGCGCAGTAGATGTTTTCACATGCGGAGAAGAAGGAGACGCCGAACTTGCCTATAAGCTCCTTAAAGAGAAACTTAAACCAGGGAGAGTTAATAGAGAGAAAAAGGTAAGAGGATGAGAACAGTAGGCCTTATAGAGCCAGTAGTTGTAGTAGGCAAGAAAAGGATAAAGGTACTTGGTAAGTTTGACACTGGAGCATTCAGAACAAGTATTGATGAAAAAGTCGCAAAGAAGGCAGGGTTCAGAGCGGTTGGAAAAGTGAAAACGAAAAGCGCATTATCCAAAGGAAGGAGAAGAAAATTAGTAAAAGCAAAGATACAGATAGGTAACAAAATATTTGATGTTGAGGCAAGTGTAAGCAAGAGAGAGCATTCTATTGCAAAAGTGCTTATTGGTAGGGACATACTCTTCAAGAACTTTGTTGTTGATGTTTCAAAAAGACATTCAAGTCCAAAAGAAAGGGACTTTAAGATTTAGCGCGCTCATAGATAAATTTCATTACAGTGTCATAAAGGTCTAATTTTGCAACCGTGCTTATGCCCTTAAGGCTCGGTCCATCGTTGATCTCAATCAGCACTGGTCCTCTCTCACTTGGTATAATATCTACGCCACATACTTCCATACCTATGGTGCTTGCTGCCTTTATCGCAATTTCTTCTTCTTCTGGTGTTGGTTTTAATGGTTCTGGTTTCCCACCTATTGTTATATTCGTTCTGAATTCCCCTTCTTTTACTGCCTTTCTCTTCATAGCAGCTGCAACTTGTTCCCCAACGACGAATAGTCTGTGGTCTTCACCAGGGTTTTTTATAAATTCTTCAACAGTAACAATTTGTTTTAATCTTGACATTGCATCTATGATGGGAGCAAAATCGCTTTGTGATGAAACCAACATGACACCCTTTCCTCCCATACCTCCTAAAAGTTTCACTACTACTGGAAATTCAAAATCTTTAACTACATCTTCAACAACCTTCGGAGAGGTAACTAAAACAGCTTTTGGTGTTGGTAGTCCTGCTTCTGACATTACCTTTAATGTGTAAAATTTGTTTTTGGCTATGGTTATTGCGTCTGCCTGCACAGGGGAGTAAACCCCAGAATCAGCGAGCATGTCCATAATGATTGGAGCATAATCTATATCAGGAGAGGATGAACGAGGGTATGCTGCATCAAACTCACATAGGTTGTAGTTTTTGTAGACTACTCTATTGTTTCCTTTATCTACTACTGCTCTTATCTCTGGGAATGGGGCTTGTACGCATTCTTTAAAGTATTTTTTTCCAGCATCTATTATCTTCTGGTTCACTTCCTTGTATGTTCTTGAACCTGAAAGTAGAACAAATCTCATGGCTTCCACAACCTTTCTATTCTTTCTGTTTCTGCTGCTCGGTATTCATCTAAAAACTCTCTTAGGTATTCTGGGAATACATCCTTCACGCGCTTTGATTCTCTGAATATCTGTTTCAATTTTCTTTCTAGTCCCTTGCTAATCTTTTTGTAGTGGATGGGGTCTGAGTAGTATAATTTATTCTTAATACGCCAGTAGGCTTTTGTTCCACGTGGTGCGTATACTACATAACCTCTCTCTTCTCCTTCAAATGGGCCCATTGCTCTTTCCATGTCCTTGTAGTTTACCAGATAAACACCGCCCGTTTCTTTATTTGGGTCTATGATAAGCAATTCGTCACCCTCCACACCCACGCACAATACAGCATGTTTTTGGTCCCTCTTTACTCCTGGGAAGAGTGCAGCTTTGTAAAAGTTCAGTACAACAAGTCCACCCTCAGAGAGCCATGCCCTAACCTCATCTCTGAGATTTATAATCTCTTTGTATGGAACAAAAATACCTGCGACATTGCCCTTTGTTAACTTATCTACTGCCTTTATTGCATTGGATACTGTTGTTCCACCAGGAACTTTTGTTTTTGCCTCTTTTGCAATTGTCTTTTGTCCGCCTTCTATGTGGAATCCGAACAGGTCTAAGATCATGTTAAGAACTGCCGGAACGCAATACGATTTTTCTTGGGCAACATAATGCCTGCGCATTGATTCCATTGTTTTGATGTCAAATCTTGACTTTTTTATTCGCACTTCTTTTTCTACGATCTTTGCATTTGGTATGGAGATGTAATATCCTCTGCCCGTGTCTATGATTACAGACGTTGATGATATGTCTATAACCTCCCCATCTGCATCATCAACAAAGATACGCTGCCCAAGCTTTACAAGTTTTGAGCTTTTTATGTAGAAACCAGCAAGCCAGTTCCTCGTAATGTCCTTTGATGCAAAGAAGATAAGGGCAACCACAAGGAATGCAAACCCATAACTTATTGCTGACAAAGAACTTTCAACAACACTCTTTGGTATTCCGAGTTGAGCAAGTGATATCTGTATTACAATGATGTATAAAAAGAGACGAAGGCCCATGAGTACGAAGTTTACAACTGGCTCATCTATGCCCATACCTTTGAGGTAAATCTGGAATTTCATTCCCCTGAATGTTACTGTTAAGATTTCCATGATGAGATTAACAATCATTGTTCCGAGGATTAGTATAAGCAACGTTGATAGGAGTATGGGAGCATAATTGCTCAAACTCGCAAGTAGTCTTTCTGTTATACCTGGGTCTAAAAAGAAAACCGCGATGAAAATTGTTGCTACGAATAGTAGGTATTCAATGGTTTTGACGAGTATCTTTGCCATGCCTGGCTTTTTTGTTATGGGCGAGCAAGCAATGGAAAATAATCGGACAATTGTAACTCCAACTAATAGGATTAAGACTACTTCAAATGCCTTCAGTATTGCTGGAGGAACATACTCTATCATGATATCACACTCTCTTTTTATCCAAATGGGGTTTAAAAGAGTTTATATTAAATCCATCCTTTACAGTTCTTACTCCCACAGTTGCATTTCATAGTAAATCCAGGTTCTGATTCATCCCTATAATCTGTTGTTATTTCTTCGCCTTTTTTTATATCTCTTTTTGCAATGTAACAAAACGTTTGTTATTCTTCTTTTGTTAAGGTTTTATGGCTTTTTGAAAAACTAAACATTTAAATTTAACTTATGAGAAAACTTAGCCATGAATTCTAGACCATCAAAAGACCAATATTATTTGGATATAGCAAAGGCAGTGGCAGAACGTTCTCCATGTATCAGAAGAAAATTTGGAGCGATAATAGTAAGAAATGATGCCATAGTCAGTACTGGGTATAATGGTCCTCCAAGAGGGGGAGTAAACTGCTTTGAGATTGGTTGCTTAAAGGATGAGATGGATATCCCAAGCTGGCGAGGATACGATTTTTGTCCAGCAGTTCATGCAGAGGAGAATTCAGTTGTAAATGCTGCAAGGCACGGCACCTCTGTAATAGGAGGAGTACTCTATATATATGGGATAGATTCAAAAACAGGCAAGCCCACAATTTCTCATCCATGTGATAGATGCAAACGTGTTCTTATCAATGCTGGCATAAAACAGGTTATTACAATGGATGAGAATGGAAATATTGTGAAATATGATGTAGCAGATTGGATAAAAGAAGATACAGATAAATATGTGCATAAACTGCAAGAAGTAAGGGAGAAAAAGGAACAGAAAGACTTTAAAGAAGTATAGTATATAGCTAATTATGGATGATGCAGTATACTGGCATGCAGTTGATATCAAGACAATATTCAAGTTGTTGAAGACATCAGAGAAGGGCTTAACTTCTGAAGAGGTAAAGAGGAGAAGAAAGGAGTATGGAGAGAATGAGATAACACTCAAGGAGAATATATCTGCGCTTAAACTCTTTCTTAATCAATTCTCCAGCCCCCTTGTAATAACACTAATTATTGCTGCTGCAGTTCTTATTATCGTATCATTGATGTCAAATGATTCGTCGCAATTAATTGATGCCTCGCTGATTATCTTTATTGTTCTTGCCAATAGTGTGTTTGGTTTTTTCCAGGATTACAAAGCAGAAAAGAGTATGCTAGCGCTTAGGAAGATGACAAAAGTGAACGTTATTGTCGTTAGGGATGGAGTAGAACAAATTGTAGATGCAAAAGAACTTGTCCCTGGTGACATTATTATTGTAGAAGAGGGTTCAAAGATTCCTGCTGATGCCAGAATTATAGGAGTAGAGGACGCATATGTTAATGAGTCTGTGTTAACTGGGGAGAGTACGAAGGTGAGAAAGGAGCCATGCGTTCTTCCCATGAATACGCCACTTCATGCTAGAAAAAACATGTTGTTCATGACAACAACAGTTACAATGGGAAGTGCAACCGCTGTCGTTGTTGGAACAGGAATAAATACAGAAGTAGGAAGGATTGCAAAGCAGATACACGAGACAGAACAGGAATCAACAATTTTCCAGGTTCAGTTGGAATCACTAAGTAAGAGTATTGGGAGTTTCATTTTAGGAATTATTGTATTTATTGCTCTTGTGCAGGCATTTGTGCACGCGTTTGACCTAAAAACAATCTTTTTAACATCGGTTGCATTAGCAGTAGCAGCAATACCAGAAGGACTTCCTGCAGTTGTTACTCTCTCGCTTGCTTATGGAACATCAAAGATGGTAAAAAAGAATGCACTTGTAAGGAGACTTGCAATCATTGAGAGTTTAGGTTCTGTTGATGTCATATGTACAGATAAAACTGGGACTTTAACGGAAAACAAGATGACTGTGAAAAAGATATATTTTGACAATAAGATGTATGATGTTACTGGTTCTGGCCTTGATGAACAAGGAGAGTTTATTTCTGATGGAAAAATAAGAAAAAGGGAGTTGTACCCTATTTTGCTTACTGGTGTATTGTGTAACAATGCACACGTAGGAAAGAAATATTTTGGAGAACCATTAGAGGTTGCACTTCTTATTGCAGGAAAAAAGGCAGGGATAGATAAAAAAGAGGTTGAGAAGAAGTATAAACACATAAAGGAGATCCCATTCAATTCAGAAAGAAAACGCATGACAGTTATCTATTTAATTGATGGAAAGAAGATGGCATTTATGAAGGGTGCACCCGAGGTTGTGCTTCAACATTGTACATACGTATATGAAAACGGAAAAAATAGAAAACTTAGTAAAAAGAGAAAAAAAGAGCTTTTGAGTGTTTCACGAGAACTGGAAGCGCAGGGCTTTTATGTATTGGGATTTGCACAAAAAGAACTCAACAGGCAATCGGATGCAGAATCAAACATGGTATTCTTAGGCTTCCAGGGCATGATTGATCCTCCGAGGCCAGAGGTAAAGGAAGCTATTGCGGCATGTGAAACAGCAGGTATCAGAGTTATAATGATTACAGGAGATAGCCCCCTTACTGCAAAGAACATAGCAAAACAGGTTGGTATTGGTACTGAGGTGATGATAGGGGAAGAGGTTGATAAAATAACAGATAAGGAACTGGAGAATGCTGTTGAAACTATTGATATCTTTGCCAGAGTTTCACCACATCACAAAGTAAGAATACTCAACGCGCTTAGGGCAAATGAACATGTTATTGCTATGACTGGAGATGGGGTGAATGACGCTCCTGCTCTGAAGAGCGCAGATGTTGGAATTGCTATGGGGGTACGTGGAACAGATGTAGCGAGAGAAGCCAGCGATATGATCCTACTAGATGATAACTTTGCGACAATTGCAGAGGCAATAAAAGAAGGGAGAACAATATACGGAAACATAAAAAAATTCATAAACTATTTGCTAACATCAAACTTTGCAGAAGTATTTGCGATATTTATCGCATCTCTCTTTGCTTACCTTCCAGTAACAGCAGTTCAGCTTTTATGGATAAACTTTGTTACAGATGGATTCCCCGCTGTTGCATTAGGAGCAGACCCACCTCCTCCCGATATTATGAAAAGAAAACCGAAGAAGAAGGACGAACACATCATTGACAGAAGGATGTGGTACTTGATTGCTTTGATCGGCGTAGAGAATACAATCCTCATTTTGAGTGTGTTCTTTATTGGATTGGGGATGGGTGGTCTAAAGGTTGCCCAAACAATGGCATTCACTGGTTTTGTACTGTATGAATTTGTGAGAATAGTCGTGATAAGGACACAAGAAAAGTTGGGCATGCTATCAAATCACTATTTAACATTGGCAATGATTATCTCAATAGGACTTCAATTTGTTTTGTTGTATTCTCCACTGAATAAACTCTTTGGGGTTGTTCCATTGGGCATAGAAAACTGGGCAGTTTTGATAACAGGTACAATTATAGGTTATGTTTCTGCTATATTCATAACGAGATGGGTGATGAGGATGACTGCATGATGAACTCAACATAAACTTTTATAAATGTTCTTTCCCAGATCTTCCACTCATTTTTCAGAAATAATTGAAGCAAAGAGCCTAGAAGAAGCAATAGAAAAGACAGATATGAACCTAGAATTAAATGTCGTGATACCTCTGAATAATGAGAACATTGAACATCTTAGGAAGTTGATTATTCAGGAATAGATGATTGCATAAGCAATGTTTTTAAATCAATGGTTCGTTATGTTTTCTATGGAGCAGGTAGCAGAACTCTTTTTGGAATTGGGCTTGATTCTTGGTACGGCAAGTGTTCTTGCATATATAATGAGAAGGTTCAAGCAGCCAACTATCCTTTCATATATACTCACGGGCGTTATATTTGGCCCAAGTGTGCTGAATGTAATTGGCGCTCATGAATTTATAAAGGTATTCTCTGAGTTTGGTGTTGCTTTCCTGTTGTTTACTGTTGGTCTGCAGTTGAGTATAAGGGACCTAAAGGAGGTTGGAAAAGTAGCGTTTCTTACAGGTATAGGCCAGGTTTTGTTCACATTTACAATTGCATTCCTGGGTTTAAACGTACTTGGTTTTGATTGGAAAGCTGCTGTGTACATCGCAATTGCGCTTTCTTTCAGTAGCACAATTATTGTTGTGAAACTTTTATCAGAAAAGAACGATATTAGCTCTTTATATGGAAAGATTGCAATTGGTTTTCTGCTTGTCCAGGACTTTATTGCTATATTTGCACTTATCTTTTTGACAGGTGTTGCGCAACAGCAACCAGTTGGCGTGATTATTATAAACACAATCGTAAAGACCGTCTTTTTGATTGGAGCAATTGCTTTGTTTACGAAGTATATCCTGCACAGGTTGTTTGATAGGATTGCAAGGTGGCACGAACTTCTTTTCATATCAAGTTTGGGGCTTTGTTTTCTTCTTGCTTATATCACGCATTATTTCGGGTTATCATTGGAAATAGGTTCTTTCCTTGCTGGTGTTTCCCTTGCTACATTAAAATATAATATAGACATTGTTGGAAGGATAAAATCTGTCAGAGATTTTTTTATCATCATATTTTTTGTGCTGCTCGGTCTTCAATTGCATATCTCTCTTTCTGATATCCCACTTGTTATTATCCTCTCACTTTTTGTGCTGATTGGCAATCCATTTATTGTGATGAGCATCATGAGTTTAATGGGGTATAGTACAAGAACAAGTTTATTTGCAGGATTTACTGTATCTCAGATAAGCGAATTCTCTCTTATTGTCGCAGCAATGGGTCTTTCTTTAGGGCATATAAGCGAACCAACTGTATCAATCATAACCATGGTTGCGCTCGTAACAATAACTGTATCGGTTTACTTTATCCAGTTTAATGAGTATATATATGGGAGAATAGGGAAATTTTTGAAATTTTTGGAGCGTAAGAAACTCGTTGAACATAGGTCAAGATTACCAAAAGAACTGAGGAATCATGTTGTTCTCTTTGGACATCATCGGATGGGGCACACCATATCAAAAAAATTGGATGAGTTGGGATACACAATAGTTATTGTGGATTTTGATCCGGATGTCATATCATCCCTACTGAAAAAGGGAAAGAACTGCATGTATGGTGATATGAGCGACCCAGAAGTTTTAGAAAAGGTTAATCTGAAGGATGCAAAACTCATTATCTCTACTGTTCCATCAAAAAACGATAATCTTGTTTTACTCCATAATGTAAAAGAAGTAGGAAGCAAGGCAATCATTATTGTGACAGCAGAGCAGTTGTTGGACGCCATTGAATTATATAGAGCAGGCGCAGACTACGTGATTATGCCTCATTTCATAGGAGGAGAGCATGTAAGCTTATTATTGAATAAATTGGTTAAGAATAAAAAATGGAGAGAGGCAGCAAAACAAAAACACATCCTACAATTGTTGGAACATAGGAGGCGGGGACACGAATTTAACGTCAAAAATATTCAATGGGATCTTCTATCCCTGCTTCCCTGAACCCTTTTAACCGCAATACACAAGAATCACATTTTCCGCACGCTTTTGGTCCGTTGCTCACATAGCAACTCCACGTAAGGTGCAGTGGCGCTTTTAGTTCCACCCCTTTCCTTACAATCTCGCTTTTCCTCATATGTATGATTGGAGTAACTACCTCTATCTTTGTCTCTGGCTTTGTTCCTATTTCTATTACTTTGTTAAATGCCTCGTAAAACTCTGGCCTACAATCCGGATACCCACTTGAATCCTCAAATACTGCTCCGATATATATCCTTTCAGCGCCTATGACCTCTGCCCAACTTGTGGCAATACTCAAAAGGTTAGCGTTTCTGAAAGGTACATACGTTACTGGAATCTCTTTCCTCCCTAAATCAGCCTCTGGAACATCTATATTGCTGTCTGTCAATGCACTTCCCCCAATGTTCTTTAAGTAGTCAAGATCAACCTCCATTGTTTTTGCTCCATAGTACTTGGCGATATCATAGAATGCTTTTCTCTCCCTTTTTTCTGTTCTGTGTCCATAATTTGCATGCAGAAAATATAGTTCATCACATTCCTCGTTTGCAATCGCTGCTGCAACGCACGAGTCCATACCGCCAGAAACAAGAACTACCGCCTTCATCTAAACACCTCTTTTGTCTCCCCATATTATCTTATGTAATTGTATTCCTATCCTCATGTTGTCATCAAGTTTTTTTATTTTTTTGGATAAAAATGAGAAGTCTACGCCACCTTCGGGTATAAGATACAATATCTTTGGATTAATTTGTTTTGATAGTTTCTTTGCCCATTTCCAGTCGCTCTCATTTTTTATTACTACTTTGAAATAAGCATTCTTCAAACGTTTGAACTCTTTGATTTTGAATGTTGCCTTTACATTTGCGCTTGGAGGTTTTGGGCTGACAACAACGCAATCTAATTGTCTCAGAAATGGTTTGTATATTGTGCCATTTGTTTCAATGTGAATTTTATAATCTGCTCTTTTCAAATCTCTGACCAGAGGATATATCTCCTGAATTAATGGTTCTCCCCCTGTGATTATTATGTGCTTTGTTCTGTATTTTTGTATTTTCTTTAAGATCTGCTTTTCACTCATCTCTTTATAATCCTCTGAATCATTCCATGTATATTTAGAATCACACCAAGAGCATCGCAGATTACATCCGTGCAATCTGATGAATATTGCAGGCATGCCCATAAACGGACCTTCTCCTTGTATGGAATAGAATATTTCAGTCACACGCATAGTTGTTTTATTGGCACAAAGTTATTTAAGCATGACTGAAGAAAAAGATAGTGGTGATCGTGATGGATGACGATAAAAGAAGGTTTTGGAGGAGGCGCAACCCGTTTTTTGACCTTTTCTCTGAGTTTGACAAGATTGACGAGATGATGGACGAGATGATGAAGAAAGCGTTTGATGATTTTGAGAAAATCGGCGCTTCTGGAAAGCCATTAACATACGGATTTTCTATAAAGATTGGGCCAGATGGAAAACCCCAGATTAGAGAATTTGGAAACATAAAACCAACAGAGGAGAAGATTGAAGTAAAAGATGCCAGAGAACCGTTGGTAGATGTGATGAATAGAGATGATGGTATAACAGTGCTTGCTGAAATGCCGGGTGTAGAAAAAAAGGATATAGATATTAGCGCAACTGAGAAAACGCTAACTATCAAGGCCCCTGATTTTTATAAGGAGGTTGAGCTGCCGGAGGAGATACTGACTGATAGTGTTAAGGCAAGTTATAAAAACGGTGTGTTAACTGTTGAGATGAAGAAGAAGGTTGCAAAGCCAAAAGGAAAGAAGGTTAGGGTAGAGTGATATGCCCGCACTTGAAGAAGCATTCAAGATTAGAAGGCGATTATATGCAGTTGCTTCGGGCATTCATACACACGAGGTTGAAGAAGCAGTCAGGGAACTCTATAACAAACATAAAAGGCCGGTTAGCATAATGGAGATACATGAACATGTAGTGAACAAGCGTGTTGAAAACGCAATTCCTGAAGTAGCAGAGCAGTTGGGCATTCCTGAGGATAAGATAAGGCAATATGAGCTTTTTGAGACTGACAAGAGAATGTTGCGGACAAAAATAAACGAAATTCTGAACAAGTTGAGGAAGAAGGGGCAATTAGAGGTATACGTTGTCAAGGACCTCCCAGAAGATATCTCAAGTAAAATTATAGAAGAAACAATACGCCTTGGATATAATGAGAGATTTGGCTCAGCAAGATTTTTGAAGGCATACAAACCAACTGAGCCATAATGCTTTTATATGCTCATTTGTATTAATTCCATATGGCAAGACTACATTCAATGGAATATCCTGCAAAGAAGCTGTTAAAGATTATTGCCCTAGATATTTATATTCCTGTATTAACCATAGGCATATCTGCTGGCATTATAAGTTTTGTTGCAGATGCTCTGCTCTCTATTTATGGAAATCCTTTCCCTCAGGTGCTCTGGGACCTTTTCTATGGATTTTTCATGACGTTTTTAGCAATTGGCCTGCTGCTCCATATCCATAAGATGTTGCAGATGACAGAGGCATCTATCACAATCATATGGACATGGTTCTTCTACGTTTTTGTTTATTCTATTCTCTACTCAGCAGCAAACTTCTTATCATTGATATCCTTTGATTATCCCATTAATTTGATGTCAACATTTATAATTTGGGTACTGGTTGGAACAATCAATGCGATATTCTGGAAATTTATGTCGGGCGTGTTTGGATACACAAGATGGTATGCATTGAGCACAATAAAGATTGATGAATCACTTCCTGAATCAGAATACCTGTAGGTGCATGTGTGGGACTAGGAAGATTATTGTTGGCACGGCGTGTATTTAGACGCCCAAGGAGAAAACATGAAAACGTACAAAAAGAGAGGCCGAAGTCGCCTCCTGCTAAAATTACGCTCTTTGCCATTATCATTGCAGTGGTAATCGCTTTTATTGCCTACTCCATGACAAAAAATCTTGTTTTAACAATCTTGCTTCCCATTCTAATGCTGTATCTTTCGCATCATCATGTATAGGCCATAAAGAAAAGCAGTTGAAGAATAAACCAAAGAAGACCCAAATGCTTTATAGATGCAAAGAATTTAGATAACTCAAGAAAGCAATATATGGGGACAAAAAGCAGGGGGAGCGAGACCAGTGCAAACAACCAATCAAGCAGGCCTTTTTTGAACGCTAGCGATGCTTTATAGAACTTAATAAGAGAAGTGGATGCATTATCTATATCTGTTTTGGATGGAAAACAAAAGTATGAAGAAGAGAGCGCAATCCACAGCGTTACAGCCGAGAGAGGTAATTCGTTTGAATGTAGAGCAATGTAGATAAGTAAAACTGATATACTCGTGCCAAACAAAAAGGGGAATAATGCGATAATGCTATTTATCAAAAAGTTCCTGCTCGCATGTGTAACACTTGCTTCTTTTATGCCAAACCATTTTGTGTGGGTCACCTTTGTTCCTGTAATAAGACATGCAACATAGTGTGATAGTTCATGGACCACAACACCAGGAAACAGTAGAAACCACAGCATAGTAATGACAAGGTTTTTATATGTATTAAATCTTTTGTTTGAACATGGAGTTTTTTGATGTTATCAAAAGAAGGAAGTCTGTAAGGGCGTTTCTTGATAAGGAGATACCAAAAGATATGGAAATGAAAATAAAAGAGGCCATAAATCTAGCGCCGTCTGCTGGAGACCTCCAATCATACAAAGTATTTGTTGTCAAAAATGAGTCAATAAAAAAGAGAATCGCAGATGCTGCATATGGCCAAATGTTTGTAGCAGATGCACCATTGGTACTTGTGTTCTGTGCAGATGCTAGACGTTCATCTTCAAAATATGGAAGGAGAGGGATGGAACTTTATGCACTGCAAGATGCTACAATTGCAGCTGCATATGCACAATTGGCTGCTACTGCATTGGGGCTCTCAAGTGTATGGGTTGGTGCGTTTGATGAGGATGATGTAAAGGAAGTTATACGTACAGAACTGAGACCAGTTGCTATTATACCTATAGGATATGCCGCGAAAAACCCCGAACGCACACCAAGGAGAAGTGTTGAGGAATTATTTGAAGAATATTTATAAGTGGTTCTTGAGTAAATTAGTTGGCTATGATGATACCGCCCCAGTATGAGCAAAAGCAATGATTATCGGAGTAGCTTCTGAGCCAATGCAATGTATTTATATAACATATGTGAAATGTGGTATGATGAAAAAGGATTGGTACCAAAAAGCCTTGGAAAAGCCCATAACTCCAGAGAATCTGAGGGATGCACTTATAGAGTGTTATATGAGCGTACATCACTGTGCGTTTAAGAAACAGGTTGTTCCGAAAGAGGCCATTATTCTGCAAATAAAAAATGTATTTAGAACAGTTGGCGCTGATTTTGATCATCCAACAAAAAAGGATCTTGAAAATGTTGTTGAAGAGATGAGACATACACTATGTGCAATCATTGATGGAAAGGATGTGGAAACACATTATAAACAGATGAAGGACCTCATCAAAAGGTTGTAGCATGATAACAATCCACCATAAAGACATAACAGAAATTAATGCTGACGTAATAGTAAATGCAGCAAACGAATATCTACAACATAAAGGCGGTGTTGCATTAGCAATAGCAAACAAAGCAGGCGAAGATTTGATAAGAGAATCTGAGGAATATGTACAAAAACATGGCCCATTGAAAACAACAGGGGTTGCAGTAACAACAGCTGGGAACCTAAACGCAAAATATGTCATTCACGCTGTTGGACCAAGAGGAACGAATGAGATGCAACTACAAAAAACAATTGAAAACGTGATGAAAAAAGCTATGGAATTAGAGGCAAAAACAATTGCGCTTCCTGCTATTTCTTGCGGTATTTTTGGTTTTGATAAAAAACTTGGTGCAAAGGTCATATATGAAACAGTATTAAAGTATAGGGACTTTTTTGATGAAATAAAGTTGGTCTCTACTGATAATGAAATAGTAAAAGAATGGAGGAGACTAAGCACAATTTATTAAAGAGCTAATGCCTAGTTTCGTTATATCAGAGGTACTTTACAACAAAAATCTTGACCCAGCATTCAAAAAGCTTAAGGCAGAGGAGATGAAAAAGAGTTTTATTGAATTCAATAGATTGCTTAATGTATTTGATAGGGATGATGATTACTTCCAAAATCCTAATGAGATAAAGCAGAAAGTGAAATATTTCATAGAAGAGCTAGACAAAACAATCAAAAATCCAGAATATAAAAGAGATAAAAAGGGTACTCAAAGAGAAGGAGAAACTACCAGACAGCACAATAATTTCCCATGTTGCGAGATTTATGATTGGCGCTGATGTCAGTCGTGCAAGTGATGAAGAGGTAAAGCACGGCATTGTCATGGAGGGATATATCAACAATCTTCTACCAAAATATGCTGAAACCCAACTTGCTAACTATTTGCGTACTGTTGATCACTACTCTGCTGTAGAGAGATGGCTAGAGCGATTTCCCGAGATGAGCGAGTACATTGACGAAATATTGAATAAAATGAGGGCTCAAGAAAACATAATTTTTGTCAATCCATTAGGCATTACAACAATAAAAACAAAGTATCCAGGAATATACTATCTATCAGGTGGGAAAGCAGAGGAGCATGAAACTAGGCACAAGCAATTTGCAGAGAAAGCAATAAAGGAGTATGGACATAAGATGTTAGATAAGATACATCGCAAGCACCCTGTTTTGATGGATGTGTTCAGCGAGGCGTTTGCTATTCATGGTGATGAGAAGAAAGTAAAAGACATGCGTATGGTTCTTGCTTCCTCTATGTTGCACAGCGACCCAAACCTATTCGCGACTATCCCACATTAGAGAGCAATGGTGAAGAACCAAGAAGATTGGCTCAAGACATGAAAACAGCCCTATCAGCCATCAAGAACAGAGATAAGGTTGCTCAATTTCTTACTTCCTTATCTAAATCCTCCTCCTCCCCCACCAAAACCTCCTCCAAAACCACCGCCACCTGACCACGAGCCTCCAAAAGATGAGGAAGAGGATGAGCGAGAAGTGGAGCCATAGGTTGATACTACACTGCTCCTTACTGCGTAGAGTCCAATGGCATTAATACTGGTAACATCTATATTTGGTATTGCCATATTCAAGTCTTTTAGCGCTTTCAACACATTTTCAGCTACCCCTAAGGCAGTCGCATACACCAGCCACTTCCCCCACATATTTATGTCTTCTGGTGCATATTTTTTGATTAAGGAATAGTCGCTCAGCAATTTCCTGAATGCGTTCCACTCCTGTTTTCTCCTTGCATATTCATCTTTGTACCTACCAAAAGTATATGACTCAAATAAGGCGGTGAAGATAATGGCAGAAATAGATGCAATGAATAAGCTCTTTGTAGTGATGAACAATAACCACATAGAAGGAGTTTTTATAAAATTGAATAGGATAGATTCTGCAAGATAGAAGAATACGGCAGAGATTGTAAGTAAACTCATTACTATCTTCCACCCTGTTTTATCGTATTCTACTTCAATGTAAGGGGTTTCCAATTTCTCAAACATCTTTAAAATCTCTCTCAAAACGCTCCTTTTTCTTTCTTTGTATATCTTCTTTGCTACCTCCTTCATATCTAGTTGCCTTCCAGAGCCGTACTTTTCGGACAGGAATTTTAGGAGTTTATACATCTGAAGTTCAACTTCATCCATATACTCTACTTTTTTGAACTTTATTATGCTCCCATTAATAGCTATGATGCCCCGCCTCGCAAGCTCTAAAATAACCGCTCTCATTCCATCTATAGTTAGTACTCCAGGCGTTCCCACATATCTAACATTAACCTCGTGCGGTTTTTCATTAGTTGGTGGGTAATGCAAAACATCTGGTATGTCCTTGAACGTTTTCTCCTTACCAAAAATGAGATATATAAGGAAGATAAAGATTGCTAAAACAGATGATGCCAATAAAGGAACAACTATAGAAAGAGCATATCTGAGATTTGCGATTGTACCTTCAATGGCATACTCTAACTTGAGACTCCCTATCGTTTCGTCTGGTTTTCCCGTGTATGTCCATACACCACGAACAGCATCCCTAGGAACAACGATGTTGATCTCAAACATCTCGCCTGCTTCCATATTCCCTATCTTCATGTTATTGTGGGAAGGATATGTGAACACATCAAGGACATCACCTGAAACATTTAGAATAGCATTTCTAATTGGCAGAATGAACTTGCCTGGACTAAACACCTTCCATCTGATCAAGCACTTTGTTTCATAACAAATGTAAGGATTTGGTACCGCATATTTGAAACGTACCTTATACTCCCCCTTTTTAATGGGCAAAGAGCTCCGACACGCCAATTCCACTGCATTAAGACGATTATATTTGGTAGCATAAAAGCCGATGGGGCATTCCATCTCTATTGCTCTCATTCCTTGCATAGGGCCGATAAATTCATAGCTTCTGTATAACTCATGTGCATTCTCCTTGCCAGTCATATGGTAAACAAGTGTCTCATCAACAATCATCTCATCTGGATTTGTAGAAATATTAATCTGGTATGGCGAGATGTAGTACTCCGGCGTAGCATGGATAAAAGAGGGTATGACCATCCACAAGATATTCATAATGAACACAGAGGCGATTACTGCCCCCAACATCTGTTTTTCATTACTGAATAGGATGTCTGCTTTTATGTTTTTCCTGATAGAAAGAAGAAGTGCTGCCCCGAAAAAAACAAAAATGGCAAGAGAAGGAAACAAATCCCTGGGAAGAAAGAAAAAACCGATTACTAAAAATTCTAAAAACAACCCCAGTATCAGTGCTTTATACATCAGAATACCTTTGTGTCAGGTCTCTTTTCTACTTCCTCTCCAAACTCAAGATATGGTTTCTTTGTAAATCCTAATAAGCCGGCAAGTAGATTGTTTGGAAACACTTGTATTGTGACATTAAAACTTTGCACTTGGTCGTTATATAGGTATCTAAGTCTTGCGATTTCTGCTTCTACACTCTTTATACTTTCCTGTAAACTTGTTACTGCCTCTATTCCCTGTACTTTTGGATAGTTTTCAAACACAGCAAATAGTCTTCCTAACAAGCTTCTTGCTGCAGCATCTGCCTTTTTTATGTCTTCTGGCGTATTAATCGGCATCTGCCTAAGCTTCGTTACATCCACAAATACACTCTTTTCGTATTTTAGATAGCTTTTAGTAGTGTCCACTAATTGTCCAATCATATCAAACCGCTTCTTCATGCTCACCTGTATTTGATGAAATGTGTTCTCTATTGCATTATTTAATCCAATTAATCTATTGTACAGTGTTATGACCCAAACGAGAACAACCAAGACTACAATAAGGAATATTGCCACACCAATATACAAGAGTAACATATGCTCACCAATTGCATTACTTTGTAGTTCTTTTTAAGGCTTACGGTATTTTATCTTAACTTCATGTGTTTTCCCTTTTGGATCTGTGATGAATACCTTTGGTTTTCCATCTCTGCCCATTATAGCTGTTAGCATAGGAATTTTATACTGTTTTACTGCTTTGATATCAGAGGTAGATGGTCTTTCCACATTTACATAAAATGGATGCGTGTGCCACCACCCATGCGAATCGCTTTCAAGAAGAGCCCTGAGGGATACAATTGCTGAATGTTCATGTGTTACAATATTGCTCGTTATAAGTTTTATTTTATTGTTCTCTATCCTCATCGTTCCGTTGTACTCAGGAATACCCCAAAAAAGAAAACGATCAAGCATGCCCACATGCTTTGTTGCTTCTAAAAAAGTGGGTTCGGTTACACCAACAGAAAGGCCAGCTAGATGATAAGCGTCCTGCTCATCAATCTCAAGATTTGAAAAATCTATTTCGCGCAATCTTTCCTGTAGATTCTTAAAGGATTCCGTATCCTGGAAGAGGTCAAGTACATGTTTCATAGCATCTGATGGAATAGGTATGTCCTTTCCAAGCATCATTAATGCATCGTGAAGATTTGCAAGTGCTGCATCACTCCGCTCCTTCTCATATTGGTTAAAAGCCTCCTTGACCTTTGCGTACATCTGTTTTGCTTCTTCATCACTTATGAACTTGTCAGGACCATAACCAATAATGGCAACACCACGGGCATGTTTTTCCAGTTCCTCTATTGCCTTTTTTAGCTTCTCAAATGACATATTCTAGTTATGGAGTGCAAAATATTTAAATGTTAAATGATAAAGAAGATATATGGAATTTGAGGTAAAGCCTATTGAAAAGCAGCATATTGGTGCTATTAAGCAGTTATTTTCAGAGGAGGGTTGGCATCTAGAAAATCCACACCCTGAAAACACGCTTGTTCTAGTGAATGAAAGCGATGTTGTAGTAGTTGGGGGCGTACATTTTGATGTGCTGGACAATGGAACAGGCGAATCAGATATATAAAAACAAAGGTCAGAGGAGAAGAGTTAGGGTCAAGATTAGTACAAGCAGCATTAAAGGAATTGTTTAAGCAAGTTGAGCTTGTCATCACCACACCCAGCTCGTTTGACCCAAGGATTAAACGTTTTTTTGAGAAAAACGGATTCAAACGGTCATTGGGTGGAAAGATGGCAATAAGAAAAGATGAATGGAGGGAGATAAATGCCAGAGTATAGGTTTGCAGGTAAGAGGATGAACGAAGTACAAGCAAAAAAACATATTGAGGGAATGAGAGAGATGGTAAAGAAGCATGTGTTTGAATTTGAAAAACTTGGATTTGAAGGAAATGACAAAATAAAGCAGAGGAGAGCAGCAGAAAAATTATTAGAAGAGTTAAAAGAGACACATGGGGTTATCCCAGAAAACTTTTGGAAACATCCAGAACTCGGAGAGGAATATGGAAGAAACATTATGTATAATTTCAGCCGACTGGTCATGGGTCTAGAAAGTGAGAGAGAGGGAGCAATTGAGGGCATATTAAGAGCAATAAAAGAGGCACATGAGATATGAATGAACTAGAAGAAAAGGTGATGAAAGTTATAAGGGAGAAAGGAATTATCAGAATTATTCCACAGGATATTGACTCAATTGTAAAACGTGTATTTGATCAGGTTACAAGAGAGCATGAGAAGCAGGTTGTATCTGCAATTGGGTCACTTATTGAAAAAAAGGAGTTGCACATCATACACATAGTCAAAAATGAATACATAGACCCAGAAAAAAACTATGAGGAAGCATTGAGTGCTGTTGGGAGTGAGAACCATCTTGTAGTGCCATCAGAACATGTCAGTATAGTAAGAGATGAACTTGGAAAACATACTGACATAACGAGAGAACTACATAAGCCATATACACTAAGAAGAATAAGAAAAAGAATTGAGATGGTAAAACGTTTCCCTACTGGGTGATGTTTTGAGAATAAAGACTATAAGTTTAACGAGGAGCAGAGGGATAAAACAGATATTTGACATGTTCAAAAATCATCCCTCTAAATCACTTGAAGAGATTACTGCATCCAGACGTATACTTATACCTATGGCTGCATCCAGATCTAAAGACCATATACGATGGGATGCTGACGCTCCTCTACAGATGAGAAAGGTTCTACCCACGGTTGTATACCACAAAAGAGGATTTAAACAGATTCCTTCATTGATTGAGGTAGATGAAAAATACACAATGCCAAAAGAGCCACTATTGTTTATTTCCCCGGATTCTTTTTCACACAGGCGTTTTGTTGTCATTACAAATAAACCGAGAAAACAATTTCAAATTCGGTTGCCTTCAGTAGGCCATCCTCCCTCTGACTTTGTTGGAGTGTTGCAGGGCACAATTATATTTCCTTCGCTGCCTCTCTACTTTTTCGAAAGAGAAATTCCTAGGTCACTGGTAATACAACACTTTCTTTCTGATAAGGTAGAGATGAAAACGCGACCCAGTGGGCTCGTTAGAATAGAGTTTGATAAAAAAGGCCCCCTCCTCTACAAAGAAAGTTTACTCCCTGAAAATGAGGAAGCACTTCAGATAAAGAAGGGAGATGTAGTTGATGTTTCTGTTCACGAGATAATTGAGCCACATGCACGATTAGGAGTATTGCATGCCGAGTTCTTCAAAACACTTGCTGCTAAACAACTCGCAAAAGAATTGGGTATAAAAGGGGAAGGTCTTGCTGAGTTTATCAAAAAAACAGAAAAAGGTAATCTTTTGATAAAAAAGAAGAAGAAGATGAAGGACATTGTAGAAGGCATATTCAGAAATGTTGGCTCCCTATTCTGTAAGGTGCACAATCCAGGAGAAGGAATACATATTATTCTGAATAGGAGTACCCATTCTGATGTATTTGAGATATTAACTGGAAGAAAAACAAGAAGGTCTACCTTGTTTGCCGGCGAGGGGAACCCACATAACATAGAGATAGGGCTTGATGGTAGTATTGGAATCGCATCTGATTTTTCGTATGCTATACCTGTTCGTACGGATGGAAGCGCGCCAGAATATATTGAACACCCGAAGATTCCTCAAAAGGTAAAGGTGTGGAAGGTATCAAAAGAGGAGTATGAACATGCTGCAGCCGCGGACCTAGCTACGTTTGTTCTATTTTGTATGGAAACACCTTCTGTGGTTGAGATCTTGCATGAGGGAGGTATAATAAATAAAAGACAATTCAATTCCATTATGTCTCTCTTGGAGGAACGAAAGAAACTTCTTGAAGATTTGGGTAAAATACGCTCAGAAGTCAAAATGGATGAAGCATACATCAAACACAGAGAAAAGGCTAATAAATTCAAAAAGGCACTCATTGAAGCAGGCATTGAAGATTTGGATGCGCATGACATCCGGGTATACCTCAATACGAATATATTAGTAAACAGGATGGAAGATGCGCAATTGTCGCCAGCACAGATAATGAACGTTGTGAATGCGTACAAAGACGCATTGGAATCGTTCATCAAGTTGGTAGATGCAGGGGAGAGATTGCAGAACAATAAGGAATATCTAGAAAAGGTACGAAAAACAGGCCAATTAATAAAGAAGCTTGCGAGGAGTAAAGCCACAAAAAAAGTATACGGTCTTCTGATAGAGGGCTACTCCAGAGAATATGAACAAAGGGTGGGGAAGCGAAAACCCTGGTTTTTGGTCAACCTGATTAAGTCAGGTTAGCACATTTTGTATAAGCCTTTTATGATAGGCCCAAGTAGTTGATTTCACAATCTTCACAAAAGTTTAAATAGCCCAATTGTAAAAAAGGGACACAGGTGAGGAATGAAATGAAAAAAGTATTGCTACTTTTGTTGATAATATCTATCGCCCTAGCTGACGGACTTCCAGTAATAAAAGTAACGATGGAGGTTCCAGAGATGAAGCAGAGCAAGCAGGTTGCATTTATTGACTGGGATGGAGAGGAGTATACAACTGATATATACGTTACTGTAGGACCCAGCAATGATGCCTTCTACTGGGTTATTCCTTTTGAAGACGTTCCAGAAGAGGTTTCACTCCACAAAATAAGCGCGATGCAATATACTAATAGGATTAATGCATTCAGGAACGATGTTTGGAAATCGAAAAACATGAAGTACCTTTATGATGACGCTTCTGAAAAGCATAAATGGGTCGCGCTTACAAACCCTATAGCACTTGCAGTAGGAGTGGTGGCTGCACCTATATGGCTAATCACAACAGGTGGATCCACGTTGAGTGCAGGAGGCGCAATCTCCACTACGCAAAAGGTTGTACCAATAAAGTCCTTTAATTTTGGTGAACTCGGGTATGCAGAAGTCTACGATGCTTCTGGAGTAAGTCTTAAGCACTTTTTCCAGTCAAAAGGAGTGCCCGTTCCAGAAAAACTGAATGCATTCGAGGAAAAAAAGATTGTAGTATTCAGTATAAACAGACTTGAAAAAGAAACAAACCTACTTGCATCATTTAGGTTTAAAAGCAAGGGAAAAATTTTCTACCCATCAAGCACTACATCGATATGGAAAGGCGTGAATTATGATGATTTTGCACTTTACATAAAGACACCAAGGGATTACTCTGTTGATTATGCATATCCTCTGAAACCAAGGGGCAACACGCATAATATGTTTAACTCGTTTTTCTATTATTATGGAAATGACAAAGTTTTTAGAGAAGACATACGTATACAGTTTAAGCATGAGAAGAAAGAGTTCAAGATATCGCAGCTAATTGAGTATTATATTCCTCTGCAGTGGAT
>JAGGYF010000010.1 GCA_021162685.1 Candidatus Iainarchaeum sp.
CTACCAAAACTATAACCAAAGCAACTGCCTCGGTAGCTCAGGGAGGGGGACACCCCCTCCCGAGAGACTGCCCACCCCCTCTCATATTAAACAATAACTACCAAAACTATAACCAAAGCAACTGCCTCGGTAGCTCAGCGGTAGAGCGACTGCCTCGTAAATGAGGAACCTCCAGCGGGTTCCTCATCATGGAAGCAGTAGGTCGAGGGTTCAAATCCCTCCCGAGGCTTCTATCCTATGTTAGTAGTCGTAATAAGTTTTGTAAAAGGAGAGCAGTAGTAAGTCACACTTTAATTTTTCTTAATCCCCTTCGCATTTTAGCATAAGTCATCCACTGTCGAGGTGAAATTTTCATCAAAGGAGTTACAATTTTTATATCTACTTCATATGTGTTACCAAATTTTTTGGTTAGTTTTTCCTTCAACAGCTCTTGAACGGGTGTACCAAACTTGGGGTCTATGTGCTTACGCCCTATCTTAAAGGAATATCGCGCATTACCTTTTGGGTTTTCTCTACTGATATAGTCTACTATCCTATTAGTCATGTACTCATTTCGTTCTTCAATGGTCTTTTTATTAGTCATGGCTGACACTTGCTCTTCTAAGTTTGCTTCTTTCAGAGTCCCATAAAGGGCATCTTCTAGAACCTCATGAAGTGCAGGATGATCTACAGGGATAAAGGGTACACCAGTTTCTTTGCTATGGATGAACTGAGCATTTGCGGTTTCTTTAAGGAGAGATGTCAATTCCTCTGTAGTCATACTGGAAGGATATTCAGCAAAATGCGCATTATACTTCCATCGCTTAAAGTGTCTTAATAATGCTTTTTCAGAAGCCACACGCCACCCTAATGATCTCTCATGCATCCTCTTCATCTTTTTTAAATCGTGCAAAATTGAATCAATTGAATCCTTTTCTTTAACTGGAAATTTAAAATGTTCTCTTAGCAGATTTGTTAATTTAGATAAACTTGGAAGAATCTCTCTCTGCTTATCAATATCCTTTTTTTGAAGGGTTTGGGCTATCCCGAGAAGCCGGAGTATTCCTGCATGGACATCACTCATGCCGTACACATGAACTTCGGGGATAACTTCAACAACAATCTTCTTCATTGTTTAAGTTATTGCAACTGTTTTTTATATATGTGCGCCTCATTTCCGCGGAAATTCCTAAGAAATGACTTGTGTCTGTCGGTTTTCAGCCACAGCTCAAAGCCGTATGACTTTCTCCTCCCGAGGCTTTATGTTTTCAAGTGTAGAGCTCCAACTCTGAGACAGTGCGTTTCTCTTGAAATTTAACTTGTTGATTTCTTTACAGAGCGATAAGTTTAAATACTTATACGTACGTGAAAATACGAAAGGTGAGTTGATGGCTTTGAAGCAAATCAGTGTTACGATGCCAATGAACTTGTTCAAGGCGTCTAAAGAGTATTCTCAGGAGCATGGGTACAAGAATATACAGGAATTTATCTTGGATGTGATACGGAAGAAGATTATGGCAAAAAGAATTGCTAGATATGAAAAGATAGAGGCACAGATAGACAGGGAAGCCAGGGCCATGAGCAAGAAGGAAGCGATTGCTTATTTGGAAGGTCTTTAAATGCAGTACAAGATCAAGTTCAGCAAAGAATTCGAGAAATCAATGAAAAAACTGAAGAAAAGGAACCCCTCTCTCTTCAAGCAAATACAAAAAAAGCTGATTGAAATCATTAAACACCCAGAACACTATAAACCACTGAAGCATGACTTGGCAGGATACCGTAGAGTACATTTCGGAAGCTTTGTACTCGTCTACACAATAAGAAAAAACACTGTCAAGATAATTTCAGTAGACCACCACGACAAAGCATACTAGCAAACAGATAAGAGTAGCTACTCTTAGCCATCTCCTGCCCCAAGTGCAGAACTCGTGCTCCTCCCGAGGCTTCTATCCTACGTGCAGGTCTGCCCAAACTCAACTTAGTAGTTCCCCTATCTTTTTGATGAATTCTCTTGCTAAATCAATCACCTCTTCTGCATCTTCTTTTGTCTCTGTTTTCTCCAAACCATAAAAAACTTCATGCCTCTCCTGGCGAGCATGGCGAATCAGAGGAATAAACTTTGCATCTAATTTCCCTGTCTTTACGTACTTTTCATTTATGTATTCAACAACACAATAGTGACTCTTTTCAGAGTATCCATCTCTAAACAACAATGCCCGCGAAGCATGAAAAATCGCGGCATATGCCAGTAGTATGGTTGCGCTTGGGATACCTGCGTCCTCAGAAATCTCAGCGTCAATGAGTCTTTCTCTTGCAATCTCAATGGCTCTTATTGCCTTCTCTTTATCAGGTTTCTCTCTACGCAGTAGCCTTTTTTCAATACACTCATCTAGTTTACTCACAAAACCACCGGTAATTCTCCATACAAAGCTATTCCGTCGATAACAACTCTCTCATAGAATGGTTTATCTTCTTTTGCTTTCTTCAGCCATTCCTTCATAGTATAGAACAAAATGTTTACCTCTTTCCCCAGTTTAGATGCATATTTTTGTACATTTTTTGGTTTCTCCTTCCCAATAACAAGAATGTCAATATCACTGTTCTCATCATCCTCACCACGTGCCACCCCACCATAAAGTGTGATAGACTGTGCTTTACATTGTTTAGTTAGTAGAGGGATGATTCCTGAGTTCCATATCTCAAACAGGGATTTTGTTATCTTCATATGCTTGAATGTTGGATTTGACATGTTTGCCTTAAAGATTGCCAAGTTGCCTCTTACACTACGTACGATTAACCCCTTCTCTACGAGAAAATCTGTCACAATTTTGGCTGTGCTTGGGCTTACTTTCGCTTTCTTTGCTATTTCTCTTAAGTAGTACTTGGAGTAGGGGTTTTCTAGAAACAGCTTTAAAACCTTCACTCCTGCATAATTTTCGAACATAAGATCACCAAACAATCGTTCGATATATAGAACAATTGTTCTATATAAACCTTTGTAAAACGCTTCTTCAAATCCCTCCCGAGGCTTGGGAGGCCTTGTGCCTCCCCTACAGATTTATATTTTCTTTATTAGTTTATCAGCACTGGCAGTTTTGGAAAGCAGGTCTATGACTTGATATGTAATAAGTGAGACCCCCAGGAGAAACAACAATATCCTACCTATCCACGAATCCAGAAAAAACATCAGAACCTCATCAGCAGAAATGGTTTTTTTGACAGATAACACGGCTATTAGCACTAAAGAAAATCCTGTCACAAATCTAAAAAAACTTTTTGTAACCAGACCAAGCAGATAGAACCATCTCGGGACAGGGCTTTTCTTCTTAAACTTTTTAAACTTCTTTTTCAATTTCTTAAGTTCTTTGCTCATGATATGGTTTTGTAGTATATTCCTATAAAAAGCTATTTCTTCTCAAGTGCCTTTTTTATGAGTAATCCATTGAGTCCATCCCAGAAATCCTCTGTGTACTGCAGCTCTTCCAGCTCTTCCTTCGGCGTTTTTAATTCTGGGTCATATACTGGGATATTCTTTTTGAAATGCTCTATCTTATCGCCACTTAGGTACCATTTGTGCTCTTTTCCGTTTCTTTCAATAACGATATTTGCGTGTTTCCCAGCTCCAAAATCAATAGATATCTTCTCTTTTGGTAGTTCTATCTGTATATATGGATGTATGTTTGATAAACTTGGTACAACCTTATGCTCTATTTCTGCAGCTTCCAATAGTGCAGAGAGCATTGCTACTCTGTGCCTACGATTTCCTTTGTCATGTATCAATGGAAGAGATGCATATATTGTTGTGTATTCGTCAGATTTTTTGGAAACATCTGGTGATTCGAATTCATTTGGTGAGCGGGCCAAATTGACAAGCGTTAATATCTGTTCTTCAAGAGGCTTTTTCCAGAGATGCATCTCCTTTATAATCGTCCTGAATTGATATGGGTCTATAATCGCAGGAGGACCTCCTTTCCTCTCAATTGTTCTAAACTTTAGATGTGGAGGTTTCCCGTTGATCTCATCCAAGAGCATTTTTAGTCGTTTCACAATCTTTGGCCTTTCTTTAAAATCTGACGCCTCAAAATAGGCAAAGGAATCTTTTAGTGGATGATAAGGATTCTCTGAGAAGAACCTTTCAAGTTTCTGAATGTCATCATGAGACATATGCCTCTCTAGTTCCATTTCTGATTCCATCTCCACCCTGTACAAGAGGTTCCTTGCCTCTCTTTCGTATATCCCGTGCATGCCAGCTGAAAGACGTCTACCAATCTTCCTCATACCTTTTCTAATTTTTTCTAGAACTGCCATGCAAATATAATACATGGCGAGATATAAAAATCTAACCAAATATCTTTGAAAAGAATGAGCGTTTTATACCTAGGTGCTTCTCAACTTCACCTTTCAATCTGCCTTCGCTTGGTACTCCCACGATCCTGTCCAAATAATTACCGTCATCATCTAGAAATATGAATGTTGGTGTGCCCATAACATTGAATTTTATTGAGAACTCTTTTCCTTCACCAGTCTTCACTCTTACTTTCTTGAACACAAGCCCCTTGTCATAATAGGAGGGGAACATAGTCTTTGCCAACTTCTCAGCTTTTGGACAGTGTGGGCAATGGGATGAAACAAATAGCAATACTTTCATGAGCTCACTCCAATAGTTCAATCGTAATCCTTGCCCTTCTTTTTGGTTTATCTGGCCCAACAATAGAAAGCATGAGGTCTCCGAATTCGTTTTTGTCATCCTTGAAACCAGCATGCTCATATTTCTTTCCATTCATCTCTATAATCTCATAGTATACATATCCCTCAAACGTTTTTTTCATAATACCACCGCTGCGTCAATGACGCGTTTTACTGCAATTGAAAGTGCTGCTGTTCTCATTTTTATTCCTTTCTCTTTTGCTGTCTGGTATACCTTCTCAAATGCTTCTGTCATAAGGCCTTCAAGTTTTTTCTGCACTACTTCTCCGCTCCAGTATTCACCTGTTCTGCCCTGTACCCATTCAAAGTAACTTACAGCAACGCCACCAGCGTTCGCTAGTATGTCTGGAATAACCAGCACATTCTTTTTGAAAAGTATATCATCAGCATCAGCACATATTGGACCGTTTGCTAATTCTAGTATAATCTTTGCTTTCACGTGGTCTGCATTTGCCGATGTTATCACACATTCCAGTGCAGCAGGAATTAATACATCACATTCCTTTTCAAGAAGTTCTCTATTTGTTATTGTTTCTGCACCACTAAAATTAACAACACTTCCTGTTCTTGTTTTATGTTCTATGACCTTTGATATGTCTAATCCTTCTTTATTGTATATCGCACCTTTTGAGTCACTTACTCCGATTACTTTGTATCCTTTTTCGTGCAATATCCTCGCAATTGTTGACCCAGCGTTTCCGAATCCTTGTACAATAACCTCTGTCTTTTCAGGTTGCATTCCAAGCTTCTTTATTGCTTCATTCAAGACAATATATCCTCCCATTGCTGTAGCAGTACCTCTTCCTTTTGACCCCCATTTCTCAATGGGTTTTCCTGTTATCATTGCTGGGTGGACTCCTCCTTTAATTGTATTGTACTCATCTACCATCCATGCCATTACCTTTGGGTTTGTATACACATCTGGAGCAGGGATATCCTTATCTGGGCCCAAGTGCTCGTGTAATGCCCTCACATATCCTCTGCTCAAGCGCTCAATTTCTCCTTCTGACATCCCTTTTGGATTGCAGATCACTCCACCTTTTGCTCCGCCGAATGGTATATTAACAACAGCACATTTCCATGTCATCCACATTGCAAGTGCTTTTACCTCGTCAAGGTTTACATTTGGGTGGAAGCGTATACCTCCTTTTGTTGGTCCTCTATCATTATTGAACTGGACACGATAGCCAGTAAATGTCTTCCATCCTTACTGGTATAGAAACAGTTATGACTTTCTTTGGCGTTTTTATATAGTCAAATACATGCCCATCAATATGCAACACATCCGTTACATCGTTTAGTTGTTCAATTGCATTATCAAATACGCTTCCCAAAAAACCACCTCTTTTTACTGTAATGCTGCTCTGAGGGCCATATCAATTGCTGGTCTATTGAATCCAACTATAACAGTGCCGTTTATGTCAATCACTGGAACACCCATCTGTCCAGATTTCTGGACCATCTCCATGGCTCTTGCTCTGTCTTTACTCACATCAACATCCTCAAATGGTATACCCATGCTTTTAAGATACTCCTTTGCCATTGCACAATAAGGACAGCTTGGTGTGGAGTACACTATCACATTTAAGTTCATCATGTTTAACATCCTCCTCTTCTTCTCCTGCTTGATGCGTTCAAGCTCTTCGTCCATGTCCTATTGTTTTGAACAAACTCATATATAAATATGTATGGTTATGCCATTTTAATGCATAACTATCTCTTCCATTTCTTGTGTATACTTTGATGCAATCTCCTGGCAGTCTATTACTACTATATTTTCATCATTCCTATACATGCCATTCTTGCTCCAATTGGCGCTTCCTGTTATTACCTTTTTGTTATCTATCACTACAAACTTGTTATGCATATAGTTCTCATTTTTGTCCAGTACAATGGGTATGCCAGCTGCTACAAGTTTCTGGTACACAGAACACTTAGATTGAGCCTGTTCTTCCTCTAGCACTACCCTTACATCAATTCCTCGTTCTTTTGCCTCTATAAGTTTATCTGCGATTTGTTGTGATGTAAACGAGTACATAGCAACATAAACATCTTCCTTTGCATTTCCTATTGCCTCTGCTATAACCTGTTCGCAGTTGTCCTCTGGACAGAAATATACCTCTGTTTTGCATGTGTTGCTATGTGGCCATATATATAAGCCAAAAATAAGGAGCAATAGGATCAGAAAAAACCACAAATATTTTTTCATATCTTATTTTTCTCATATTGCCATATAAACATTATCTTTTAATATAGGATATGAGTAAAT
Source organism: Candidatus Iainarchaeum sp. (assembly GCA_021162685.1). Classification (GTDB taxonomy): domain Archaea; phylum B1Sed10-29; class B1Sed10-29; order WALL01; family WALL01; genus JAGGYF01. The sequence goes on from JAGGYF010000010.1 coordinate 6,956, forward strand.
CCACCTATGTTTGAGGGCATAAAGAAGAACGTATTTTTTCTGGGCCTTGTTAGTTTGCTGAATGACACAAGTTCTGAGATAATTATGCCTTTGCTCCCTATCTTCCTGACAACAGTGCTCGGAGCAGACGCTAGCGTCGTAGGATTGATAGAGGGCGTTGCCCAGGCAACAGCAAGCATCTCAAAGGCAATCTCTGGTTGGTTTTCAGACAGGATACATAAGAGAAAGAAGTTCTTGGTCGTTGGGTATTCTCTTTCTGCATTGTCAAAAACGTTTTATGGTTTGTCTGTTGTGTGGCCTCATGTTCTTCTGCTGCGGTTTTTGGACCGTGTAGGTAAGGGTGTGAGAGGTGCGCCAAGGGATGCGATGATATCAGATTCAACAGCATTTAGATACAGAGGAAAAGCATATGGTTTTCACAGAGCAATGGACACTCTCGGCGCTGTTTTGGGACCCATCCTTGCTATCCTCCTCTTACCAATCCTCGGCATGCGCATGCTCTTTATATTTGCTGCAATACCTGCTTTCATTGGAGTAATCATTGTAACATTATTTGTAAAGGAAAAGATTTCAACGCGATTAAGGAAGAAGATAAAGAGGATCACATTAACAAATAGCTTGAAGCGTTTCTTCATGGTGCTTGTTGTTTTCGCGCTCGGTAATTTCAGTTTTGCATTCCTCATACTGAGAGCAAAGGACGTAGGTATCGCAACCGAACACGTTATTGGCATATACCTCCTCTTCAATATTGTTTATGCACTTGTGTCTATGCCTGCTGGAAAACTGTCAGACAGAATAGGAAGAAAAAAGACACTAGTTTTAGGCTATTTTACCTTCTTCTTTGTATGTATCGGATTTGCACTTGCATCTTCATGGTTGTATATCCTGCTCTTCTTTGCTCTATATGGTATTTTTAAGGCTATAAACGAGCCAGTGTACAGAGCATTTGTTGTTGACCTGTCAAAAAGGGGAACAGAAGCAACGTCGCTTGGCGTTGCGCAAATGCTTATAGGCATAATGGCTTTTCCATCCAGTGTGATTGCAGGGCTCCTGTGGACACATTTTGGGCCAAAAACAACATTCCTTTTCGGTGCAGTCACAGCAGCATTTGCAATAGTATTACTCATGATGTTCCATAGGCAACTAGAATAACTTATTTATACCTTCGCACCATTAAGAGATTATGCCTCTCCCTCAGCAACAACCACAGCGGATAATCAAGGTTAGGACAATTATAAAGAGGAGCCTCAACTTTAATATTGTTTTGTTTCCTGGCGTTATTTTTCACGAACTAGCACACCTAATCGCATCCTTACTTTTTGGTGCAAGGGTTACAAAAGCAAAGTTCTGGGACCCAAAGCGTGCGGAAATCGTACACGAGGAAGTTGGGGGCATTAGGGGATACTTCATCTCAACCGCACCTTTCTTTTTTGGAACATTCCTCTCTATCATATTCACTTATCTGGCACAAGAGGCAGCAATAATGTTAAAACCATACTCTCCGTGGCAGGCATATTTCCAGGTGATTCTCCTGTACTATCTTGCTATAAGCGCAGCATATCATTGCTTTCCAAGTAAAAAGGACACCAGCAATGCAAGAAGAGAACTTGTCAAGCACTATCCCATAGCGCTTTCGTTCAGGCGCGGATTTGTGACAGGCATTATTGCTTGGCTTACTCTGATCCCAGTGTTTATTCCCCTTTATATCTCTTCTTTGGTCATGTCTTTTTTCGCCAGCATACCTAACCTTGGTTTGCTATGGTATGTCATTATCTTTTTTGGTGTTGCAGCACTAACCTTTTAAATACCAATCTTTAAAACTATATGAAAGGTGTTAGACATGGCAGACCCTATAAAAATCTATGAAATACAGCCAACATCCTATCAGAAGATTGTCCAAGTAACAAGGCAGGACCACTTTGCAAGGAATGGTTATACGCTCAGAGATGCAAAAGCATTAGGCATAGATAGAGATGTTTACTATCTGTACATAAAAGCACCAGAGGAATTCTTCAAGGAGCATGAGAAAGAGATTCTCATAGAAGGTGTAAAACCATTGGAAAGTGTTGAATACGAGAACGTGAAGAGAGTCATTGAAGCAGAGGAAGAAAACGTAGCAAGTGGCATTGCACTATTTGGATAAGCTTTGGCAATGCAGGGGTGCCGGAGCGGTCAAACGGGGTGGACTCAAGGGGTAACAAAACGCCCGTCTTCCTGAGACATCCACTGGCTTAGTGCCTACGAGGGTTCAAATCCCTTCCCCTGCACTCAGGGGGCCTTGTGCCCCCTCTCTTGGATTTAGGTTTTGATGAAACTTTTGTAAAAAGTTTCTTCGAATCCCTTCCCCTGCACTGACCAAATTACACATGGTCGTTCGTTGTGGGATACAAGATCCCACTTACAGCAGGAGGGGGTGTGGAATCCGAGGGTTCGCAAAGCGAAGCAAGGGAGTATATTCTCGTAGTATGCTCTGCGCTTCGCATTGCGCAGGGGGAACCTGGGTTCACCATAAAGGACGCTCTTCGAATCCCTTCCCCTGCACTCACTTGTTAAATAATCATAACGAACATATTAAGCATGTAAAAATAGGTAGTAAGTTTTTTATATAATTGGTTATATAATGACTATAGGTGATGTATAGTGGGTGCAACTACAACTATCCAACTCCATAAGTCAGTAGTAAATGCTCTAAAGGAGATTAAAGCATATCCACGACAAACTTACAATGAATTAATCTTGCAGTTGATAGAGGTATTCAAGAGGGTTAAGTCCAGAAACCAATATGATGAGTTTCTTCACAAAATACAGCAATACAAAATGAGAGAACTGTGGGATAACAAAGAAGATGAGGCTTGGGAAGATGCTTAGTTCAGGAGATGTAGTATTAGCAAGGGTCCAATTTACTGACACTCTAGAAATAAAAAAACGACCTGCTTTAGTGTTGTTTGAAGAATTTGATAATGTAGTGGTTGCAGGTATAACAAGCAACCTTAAGATGAAAGGAATTCCCCTTTCAAAAAAAGAAGGGGCAATAAAAGATAGCGTAATAAAATTAAATTACATCTTTACAATATCCAAAGCAATGGTTTATAAGATACTGTTCCATCTCAGTAAAGAGAAAAAAGCAATTGTTTTTAACGAATTAACAAAACGCCTAGGTGCACTAAAAGTTTAATTCGTTAGCGGGTTCTGGCCCAGGTTCAAATCCCTTCTGAGGCTTAGGGAGGCCCTGTGCCCTAAAGAAGCCTCTAAATCCTTGACATCCTATGTGGCTAAGGATCCATTTATGAATGTTGTAAACAATAGTGTTTACAGTGATGTTATGGTCCAAGTCCAACTAAGAGTTCCAAAAGAGTTAGTTAAAGAATTAGATGAATGGGTAAAAGAGGGCAGGTTTGGGAGCAGAAGCGATGCTATAAAAACAATCATTGCATTATACGAAGAAAGAGAGAAAACAAGGGAGTTCTATAAGATGCCAATAGAAAGAAGCAAAGAGGCGAAAAAGAAGCGGAGTTGCTTATACCTCTTGAGGAAATATAAATGTATAAAATCTTTTTTCATCAGAAAGCAAAAAGCGCCTTTGATAGATTAGAATCTCAAATCCAGGAGGAATTATTGTTTATAGGTCACAGAAAAAATGTTTATGATAACTTTTCAAAGTTATTCTAATCTTTTTTTACATCTGGTTTATTATCTGTTTTATAACCTTAGTCTTTCTGTCAATTTCTTCAATCAAACGTTTTCTCAATGCGTCTTTTTCTAGTCGCTTGAACTCATAGTAGTACCCTCTACCTTTTGTTTTTCTCTCTCTGATAACAACACCAATGGCCATAAGTTTCGTTAAACTCCTCTGCACTGTACTTTGGTTTTTACCAATTTTTTCCACAAGTTGGTTTGTTGTTTTCGGTTTTTTCAAGAGTTTTAATATCTCCGTATCTGTATCATTAAGGCCGAGCAAACATTTTAGTATATTATCTGTTGTTGGTTTCTCTGTAAACAAGAACGCACAGAACTCATTTGCTTGCATAGTCCCTATTATACATAACCACATATATAAACATGTATTGTTATGCCATTCCAATGCATAATCTATCCTTCAAGCAGTATCTTCATTGCCAGCATAAACAACAGTCTACTACACATATCAACTGTGATAGAAAGTTATAAAAAATCTCATGTGAGATTATCAACAGTGTAGTTATAATACCAAAAGGAACACCAATAAGAAAACTAGCAGTTAGCCGACAAAATCCACAAAAGTTTAAATAACTGTTTGTGTTCAACTAATCGCATGCAAGTTTCTGTGATTGTACCAACTCTAAATGAAGAGAAGGAGATAGAGAAGTGCCTAGCATCTATAAGAAAGCAAGACACGTCTCTCACATACGAGTTAATAGTTTCTGATGCGTATAGCGAAGATAAAACAGTAGATATTGCCAAGAAATATGCAGATAAGGTTGTGTATGCAGAGAGAGGGATATGGAGAGGCAGGAACAAAGGAGCAGAAGTAGCCCGTGGTGATGTCTTGGTTTTCATAGATGCAGATACATCTATCCCTCCAAACTATCTAGATGTTGTTTATGCAGTTCTGAAAGACAGAACAATAGCTGCGCTTACATGTGGGTTCAGATTCTCCAAAAAATCAAAAAGATTAGATACAGCGGCAAACCTCTTGAATGATTATTTTACATTCAGATATTTAACAGGAAGAGGCACATTAAGTGGGTTTAACCTATGTACCACAAGAGAGGTTTTTGATGCTGTTGGAGGATTTCCAAACTCTCCAATAGAGGATGGAAAGTTTGGCGAATTAGCATCTAAGTTCGGAAGAATTGTCTTTTTGCCAGAACCGAAGGTTGAGACATCCTCAAGGCGACTAGAATCTCAGGGGTTACATGGTGCACTATCATACTACCTGCAGTTAATGCTTACAGAAGACGCACCAGATTTTTTGAAGGGCATAAATCCCATGCGATATAAGGACTACTTCCCTGTACGCTGATTTTTATTCTTCTTCTCCTTTTCATTATCAGGTTTAATTAAGGATACACCAATTACTGTAAATATGATTGTAAAGAGGATCACTGAAAGAACAAGGGTTGTGAATCCTTTCAGTATCTCATAATGTGGAATGGTTGATGGAAGCATATAGAGGGGCATTTGTGCGATAACCGCGGCTGCTAATCCTCTTCCTGCCATAACAGAGATAATCCTCTTGTCATATCTTTTCAACGTCTCATTAAACAACGCAAGTTCAGCAGCGAAGTATCTCATTATCATGAATGCAATTGCTAGTATGAGGCCATATGCAACAAGGTCCCATCTAGCAAAGTTTATCAACATGCCAAGGTAAACGAAGAAAAAGGTTTTTATGAAGAATTCTATTTCTGAATAGAAGAACTTTGCTCCTTTATCTACAGTTGCTTCCTCAGGCAATTTTATAAGTTTTCTTAATTCGTTTTTGTTTCCTAAAACCAACCCAAACATCAGTGCACCTAACGCTCCATTGCCCCCAATAAACTCAATGAACACATATGCAAACATCAATGCTGCCAGTGTTACAATGTATGATTTTATCTCCTTCTCTATTCTCACCAACACAAAAAACCATATGATACCAAATAATGAACCCATTGTTATGCCAATAGCAAATGCAGCGATTACTGATTGTACTGCTGAGTACACATCCACAAGACCCTTTCCTATAATATCAATGAGAGCAATGCCCAATACAACAACCAGTATGTCCGTTGCACTTGACTCTATAATGAGCATGGGCTTCACAACATCAGAGACTTTCAGTTTTGTAATGATCGGGGCAATAACGCTGCTGCTTGTTCCACCAACTGTTATCCCAAGCAGCAATCCATAAGAAAGTGGCCATTTCAGTAGTGAGGTAAATATGAGAGTAGTGAGTATGCTAAAAATAAACGACGCAACAGATAAAACTAGGCCTCTTGGCACTCCTTTAACGAACTTGCTTATGCGCATATTCAACCCACTTTTAAAAAGAATGAGCATCAATGCTATTGCTCCAAATGGTCCTGCCAGGTTTATTGCTATCTCCTTTTGTGCAGGGTTCATAAAGAGCCCAAGTATGATTCCAAAAATAATAAGCCAGATGATATCAGGTATGTTTGTCCTTTTGAATATGATCTCGCCGATAAACCCTATAAATAGGATAACAGATGCAATCAGCAGTATTGTCAGTGTATCTATCATGGTTAGAGCAACGAAATTTTAGTTTATATAGGTTTTGGTGTAAAAAAGAAGAAGAGGGGGTCAGAAGCCCTCTGGCACAAGATTCTCTTCTGGAAAATCTTCCAGTTCCTCTGTTGTTACGTTCAATGAACTCTCTATGTTTTCCAGTTCTGAGAGGGAGACACCTTCTGTTTCTTGTGTTGGTGATTGCTGCAGCGCTACATATGCTGCTAAGACTACCACAACCACAAGAACCGCAACAGCTATAATCTTTGTATCCATCTTATCCCTCCTTCATCTCCTGTACCAATTGTCTTATCGTTGTTGCAAATTCTCTGTATCTATTCTTCAGTGTTTTTATGTCCTCTTTTGTTTTTTCGTACTCACCCGCGTCCTGGCTCACCTTTGCATCATTTATAATCTGTTTCATCTCCTGTAATGCCACCTCAGCCTCTGCGGTATCTATCCCCTTCTTTTTTGCCATTTCCACAAGTTTTTCTGATTTACTAACTACTGTCTCTACTCTCTCAATTGTTTTTGTCACAACCTGTTTTCTCATCACCTCTGAATACATCTTTCTAAATTCAATCCATAGCGAACGGATTTCCTTATTCACCCTGATTACTTCTGTTCTATTTTCTGAATCATATGCTGCTTCTAGTTCAGTCCTCATCCCCTTTACTTCATCAAGCTTTTCTCTAAGTTCACTCACATTTAAGCCTACCTTCTCTTCGAATACTGTTAATACATGCTCTGCAGACGCTATGTTCTTGTCAAACACCATCAATGCAACTTCTTTCAAGTGCTGCCAATTCTCTGTTCTCATGCGTTTGATTTCTGGTTTTGCCTCAAGTTCTTCTGATATCTCCGCTTCAATGGTATCTGCCTCATCTCCCATCTTCTCTCTTGCACTCTCTCTAAATTGGTTTGCAATCGTTTTCATCTCTTGTGCAATCTGGTCAGGGTTGTCAGATTCTTGAAGCTCTATGTATTTAGTGAAAAACGCATCCCTCATCTCCTCTAAGTCCGAAGTATTCATCCCTTTTTCTTTTAATCTTTCGATGGTAAGATTCATTCTCTCCCCAAATTCATTTACAGCAGCATCATATTTCATGCGTTTACCTTCTCTGATGATCTCTGTCGGTTTCATTTCATGCATTTTTTCCAATCTAGTTCGCCTTATTTCCTGTACTTTCACTAATGCATACTCTCTTACACTCACTCCTATCTCTTTTGCAATAGATGCAATACCTCTTCCAGTGAAATTTCCACTCGCTATGGCGTCCTTTATTCTCTTTACCTTGTCTTCAACAATCTGTTCAGTTATGTACTTCCCCATTCCTTTCACTGTTCCACTTTCGTTCTCAGTCATGTCTGGTGCTTGTGGGGCAGACCCCTTTTTAACATCTGTTGGAATGTCTGGGTTTGGGATACCTGTACTGCTCCGTCCTCCAGCCATGGGCAACGCAAACACACTTGCTACAAAGAATAGCACAAACAACGCCCCTATCAATTTTTTATCCATTTTTACACCTCCTTTTTCTAAATAACGCTTAAATTTATGCTATTTCACATATTTAAGCCTTTCTCTGTTTAATCTAATTTAAAAAAGCCTAAAATACTTTATAATGCTTTACAAAGCTTTATCTAATCCCCACTCACCCAAATCATTAAAAATATCAGAGAATACCAATAAGTACATATGATTAATACCTTTAGTAGATCATTAGTGCTTATTTTTCTATTTTTAGCTATGTCCTATTCAGCTCAGATATACGGCACCATTTATAAATGGGATGATATGAAAGAGGTGCCTGCTCTTGTAAAGATATACTCTAATGGGACTCTCATCAAACAGGTTATCGCAGATGAACACGGATTTTATAATGTGTCACTTGCCCCGGGTGATTATCTTGTCAAGTTTTACTATGTTCATAATAGGACAACATA
>JAGGYF010000033.1 GCA_021162685.1 Candidatus Iainarchaeum sp.
ATACAACAATTATTAGTGCTAGCTATTTTCAATAATTTCTTTTTTATTTTTCCATCCTCTTCTTTCACGTCAACTATCTCCTTCATTGGTTTTGGAATCTCTATCATTTTTTCACCTTTCCGTGTTTTTCTTTTAATTTCTTGACCCTTTCTGAAGCAGCAAAAGCGATATCCATAAATCGTTCTGTTAAATCTAATATTTCTTTTGCTTCTTCCTTCGCAACTTCTGGAAACTCTGGATGAAGAGCATCATTTCCAACCCATCTTATAGCATGCGCCCATTCTTTAATCTCATTTGTTATTATCCTTCTTTCTGCAAGTTCATCTATTTGTTTTTCTAACTTCTTTTTAGGGGAAGCACTTTTCAATATACATGCTTGTTGTAAGGCCCTTCTACACATACCAGCGCAAGCTCTAAAAGCGTTAACACTTAAACAAAGCTTGGCCTCATCTATATCTTTTCTTATTTTTTCCGGGATTCTTTCATCCGTTGGAGTAGGTAAAGGATTCGGAAATACGCTCGATCTTTTGTCATTTATTTTAATCAATACACAATTTTTACATGAGGGGCACATTCCTATACTCCAATTTCCCTTTGCTGTATTATAAAATATAGGTTCTTCAATTTTTTCCGTTGCATAGCCTCTATGCCCTATTCCATATCTTAAGGCTATCCATACTAATGCAACATGCTTATAGCACCAGGGGCAATAAATTTCTATTGGTTTCATCTTCTTCCCCCTCTGAAATTTTTCAGAGTCAAAACCTCCTTTTTCTCATTCCCATAAACATCCATATATACAACCATCATTTTCTTTCCAAGTTTTTTCGGATCAAGTCTAATTTCCCAATTATTCTTTTCCAAATCTTTTGAACTAAACCATTTTGAAAGATTAAACCACTCACCATTATAATCAAAATCAACCATTACCATCGATAGTGCTTTAAAACCACGATCTTCCTCAGAAATCGGTTTTTTAGTTGTAACATTGCTATAGAATTTTTTAATTTTGATGACGGCTTCTTTTTCTCCTGTGAACCTACCTAAACCAGATTTTGGCTTATCAAAATAATAGTCACATTCAACTGTTGGTGGATTGATAAAGTCAAACCCAACCTGCTCAAGAACAGTGTTTACGTCCTGGTCTGTGTAGATAGGTTGACTCAAAGGTGTGAATTGCTTTTTATGTAATTCATCTATTATAGAGTAAGGTATTTTTAGAATGTAATACTTCACGTCATCCTTAGGAACAACATCTTCTCCAAATGCTACGCTTGCCCATGGAACAATTATGAAAAACCTCTTACCAATTTTATCCCCTATTAAAGAATGTAACTGATCGATGGATTCATAATCCAGAACATATTCATGCTCATTCTTCCATTTGAAAACTAAAACGTGATCCAGTCCAAAATAACCATCCAATTTTACTTTACCAACTTCATGTGGCTCATCTTTACACTGGAATAGCTCCAAAGCAAACTTTCTATACTTTTCAAACGGTAATTCTTTAATTATTGTGTAATCATATAGGCCAGCATTATAGACAGCAAATGGTTTTGGCTTTAATGACTTGCCTTTATTCCCTATTCCTTCTTTCAAATTCAACATTCTTTTGATCATTGTGTAAATGGCAAGCCTTCCAGCATCAATCATTATCCATCTCCTTCCGAGCTTTTCAGCAACTGCTCCTGTAGTGCCAGAGCCTGCAAAAGCATCAAGAACGATGTCCCCTGGGTTTGATGATGCTTTGATTACTCTTTCAAGGAGTTGTTCGGAGTTTTCAGTTGGGTAATTCCAACTTTGTGAATATCCTTTTATATCAGTCCAATCCGTACCTAAATGTCTCCAAGTTCGTAGAAGCTCTGGTAGCCCAGTTTTACTATTAATCCGTACAAATCCTTTTTTAACCATTTCATCAATAGCTTCTTGGCTCCACATCCATCTTCTTCTTCTTGGTGGATATATATTTTCCTTCCAAAAAATACTCGAGGCAGACTTATCTCTTTATCAGAAGAAGCATGCATCTCTACCCAATCCTGTTTTCTTATAAGTATTTTGTTTCTTTCTATTTTAAGTTCAATCTCCCACGGTTCTTCTATCTTGATATGGTTGAAATAGTAATCGTTCGTTTTTGTATAAAAGAAGATAGAATCTGTGGATACATAAAATCTTCTCCCCTCACTCTTTAATCGTCTTGTTCTATTTATAATAATCTCATTCCTGAAATTCTCCTTGCCAAAAATCTCATCCATTAACACTTTTACATAATGTCCGAAGTGATAATCAATTCTAACATAAATGCTCCCGTCATCTGAGAGAATTTCCCTAAGTAAAATTAATCTCTTCCTTAACCACTCCAGGTATTTTGCTCCCATTAACTTTGCAGAATAAGCCCCCACATTTCCCCTTCCATAAACATCTCCGGTTCCAAATGGTGGATCAATATAGATCAATTTAACCCCCGAACTTCCATCTGGGTTTTTCAATTTGCCTGCTTCTTTCCAAAACAACAATTCTTTCAAAACTTGTAGATTATCACCAAAAATGATCATGTTATGCCATTCGTTTTCATTTATTTTTCCGAAACCTTTAACTCTCTGTAAAGGAACGGCCATTGTTTCCGTGATTATATCTATGTCTCTTTCTTTTCCAGCATAAATTAACTCAGCTTCTTGTTTAGGTTCAAAAAGTAGCCACTTAAACTCCTCTGGCAAAGATTTGCCTTCTTTCAATCTTTGTACGATGAATTCAATTTGCTCTTTTGTTATTTCCCCCATTTTCGCACCTTATTTAGTTTTCCAAAAGCATTTTTCTTCTGTTAACTTCAGATCCTCTTCCTATGCATCATATTTCTGATCATCCCTCTTTTTTATTACTTCCTCCTGTGGTTTGCCGAGAGCCTGAAATGTTTAAACATTGCTAGTGGAATTCACACCCCATCTTCGGTCTCATCCAAAATTTCTTCCAGCATCTTTCTGTACTTTGGATTTATCCTAAAATCATCTTTTTCTTCACCACTTCTACTCCCTCCACTAAATTCAATTACTTGTCTCAGGTGGGAAGTGGGTCTTTTAGTAAGTAGTTGGGAGATGTTACTCAAGTATCTGCCCGTTTGTCCAAGGTTTTTACCAATGCCCTGCGAATATAACCTTTTTTTAATCTCCTCTCTTTTGAATGTTCTGTCCTCTGAAAGCAATATTCTAAGGAATGCTCTGAATCTTGGGGTAAGTTCTGTTTGCCTTGTTAAAGTTTCTTTAAGTTTTTTCTTTAATGTTTCATCATCAAAATTTCCGACTTCTAATGAAAAAGGACTGCTTCGTACAGTTCGCATTTCTCTCTGTTTCATCGTTTTCTTTTTGATGTACTCTTCTAATCCTGGGGTGGGAATTAACACTTCTGAGTTTAGGAATAGATCTCCATCTTCATCTTTGAATGGCACCAATCTTACACATTTTATATCCATACCATACTCTTCAGATAGCCATTTAGCAGCTTTCAGAACATCTTGATGAAATTCTTTGGATACTAATATTATTCTTTGTTTTTGATTAATTTTTTCTAAATCTTCTTCTATAAATGCTTCTATCTTTGATTTGGCCTCATCTGGGTCTTCATTATTGTCCTGTAAGTATTCTTCAAATAGAGTAATGATCTCATTTGGAGAATATTCAGAAAATTGTGCAGCATAAGTTATTGCTTGCCAATGTACTTCTCTACCCGAATCATCTCTCTTTAGTTCAATTATCACTAAATTTCCGTTCTTGTCTATTGCCAATAGGTCGGCCTGCCTTCCGGAAGGTAAACTGTTTTGTTCGCCAATTATCAATAGTGTTTCTTCTAGCACACCAGGATTTTTCCTGATCCATTCTTCAATATCAAACCTCTCTTTTATTTCAAACTCTGAAAATTTTATTGGAGTTAGCTTTTTCAACCTTTTGTTTTCAACATCTATCTGATACACATCATCTCCCCCAGCAAGCTCCTCTTCAACCTGTCACCACCTTTTCTGCTAGGCCATAGCTGGAAGGGGTGAAGAGCAATAAGTATTATGTTCGTTCTTGGTATTAATGTTAATGGTTATTGCCAGCGAAAGATACAACCAAAAGATATATAAACAAGTGACTAGTAAATAAAATTAGTACCCCACGAAAAAGAAAAAAGGAAAGGGGTTAAGTGGGCTTTGGTGTCGTTAGGGTTCAGATCAATCTTTTTATTATCCCAACGACACCAAGTGCACCCATAACCAAGCCAAGAAAGACAGCCCCGCTCATAGCAAGGTCACCTACTGCACTTCCCATTGTTTTACTAAGGAGCCCCATTAAGAAGAGGACTCCTACTATTCCTGTTGCTGATATTGTACCTATTGTTATTTTTTGCATTTTTTCACCTCATTTTTCTTTTTGATTTCATGCAGTAATTTTTTCTAAACATATATTTATACTTTTCAGCATTTAAAAACGAAATCTATATAAATACTGCCACTATTACTAGTAGTGGTGTGATGTATGCCAACCAAAAGCCCTGAGGAAGTAAAAGAGGAAATATTGGAAGTACTGGATGATGTTCCTAGGACAGTGGATGAAATTAAAAGGCTGGCTGGGACTAGCTGGCTTGGGACAAAGAAGGCATTGGAGAGTCTAGATAGATTGGGCGTGGTGAAAACAGCGGTTAGAGGGAAGAGGAAATACTACTACAGACCGACTGGGAAGACATGGTTTGGCTTGCCGATAAGGGAAAAAGATAAAGAGGTTTTAGAATACATATTCTGGAAGGCTAGGGAGATTTGGAAAGAAAAGGGAGTAGAGCCAAAAAGGGTGAACTTGCAGAAGGTTGCCGTCCATGTGGCTGAGGACCTAAAGTTGGATATTCCTGTGTTCAGATACTTGTATGGGCAGATGACAGTACTCAAAGAAGCACCTAGCGAAAAACCCGCAAGGCCAAGCATTCCTGGGATAGAGGGATCAATAGAAGAGGCTGTAATGCTTTATTCTGGACCCGCGTACTTAGCAAAGGAGGTCCAATACAAAAAAGAAACAATGAGATTTTACGGGATAAAAAAAGAAATAGAACAAAACTGGCATAGGGAGTTTGAATCTGGGAAGCTAAGCAAGAGACTGATAGATTGGCTGATGGAAGCACCGAGGGATGAATACATAACTGAGGCCATAAAGGAAGTAATTTCTTTATATGCTCAGGCACTCAAGGAAGAAAATCCTGTAGAATATTCTGAACCCCTGAGAGAAGTTTTTAGTAAGATGTGGGATGTGATTGCAACCAGGTTGGCGCACCTGGACTTGAAGAGTAAAGGTTATTCTGAAGAAGACTTAGAAGAACTCTCAAAGGTATTTGGAAACCGTGTTGAAGAAGCAAAGTACGCGTTGGATGAGTTTGAGAATATGTTGACACCAGTAAAGTTGTCTTCGGAGATAGAGTCATTGAAAGGATCGGTTCAGAGATCTTCGGGCAACGAACAAGGAAAATAACCAACGAAGTCTTCTAAGTTTCTGGTGACAATAACTTCTGCTTTTGCCTTTTTGGCTAAGATTACGTGCAAAGCGTCTGGATAATTACTAGGGTTTAACTTTCTAGCATCCTCCTTATCCCTTTCTGTGGTTTTTACAGATTCTATCTTCTTGCTAATGAGCCAGATGAAAGATGTTTTACCTAAGTTTATTTTGTGCTTTTCTAGTTCATATAGCGTATGATCCGAGATTATCAGAAAATGCTTACATTCCAAAGTTTCTTGAAAGAACTTGGCTGCCCTGCCACCCAAACTTCTTCCGAAGAGATTCCTTCTATCTAGTAAAAAATCCAAGAGGACATTAGCATCAACGTAAACCCGCATTGCTCTCACCGACTAATTATGACACAAAGGAAATAAATTTATTCCTCCTTTACCTTATCCCATTGATGAAACCACCCATTACAATATATGGCGGGAAGAAGGAGATCGGGGGAAACAAGGTTTTGTTAGAGGGGAGAGATGCGAAGTTGTGGTTGGATTTTGGAGTTGGATATGCATCTAGAAGTAAGTATTTTGAGGAGTTTGTTAATCCACGGCCTGCGAATAGGATTGGAGACTTTATTGAGATGGGGTTGGCTCCGAATCTGAAGGGATTGTACAGGGAGGATTTGATAGGAAGGAGAGAGGAAGTTGAGTATGATGGTGTGTTTATTTCTCATGCGCATATGGATCATTGTGCTTATGTGTCGTTTCTGAATCCAGAGATCCCTGTGTATATGAGTGAGGTTACGAAGTTGGTGTTGGAAGCGGTTAAAGAGGCGGGAAAGAGAGATATAGAATTGGAAATACTGGCGTTTAAGGAGAGGCCGATTAAGAAAGGAGCAGAGGAGATTGAGAGGGATATTAGGATTTTCAAGAGTGGGAAGAGGAAGAGGATTGGAGAGTTTGAGGTAACGCCAGTGAATGTTGATCATTCTGTTCCTGGTGCACACGGGTTTGTTGTGGATGGACCAGAAGGAAGGGTAGTGTATAGTGGGGATTTGAGGATGCATGGGAGGGGAAGAGAGAAGACAGAGGAATTTGTGGAGAAGGCAGAAGGAGCAGACGTTCTTGTTTTAGAAGGAACTAGGGTGGAAGAAAAGAGGTCTAGGCTGGAAGAAGATGTTGAAAGGGATGTTGTGAAGTGGGTTAAGGAGCATAGTGGATTGGTGTTAGTTGATTTTAATTTTAAGGATGTGGATAGACTGAAAACGTTTTTGAAGGCAAGTGAGGAAAGTGATAGGATATTTGTGATTCCTTTTAAGGAGGCGGTTTTGGTTAAGCATCTGTCAAAAAAATTGAAGATCCCCTCATTGGATAATTTTGTGTTGTTCAAGCCGAAGAGAAGAAGCGGGATGTTTGAGGAGAGGGACTACAGAGGAGTAGAGAAGGAGTATTATGAGAAGTATGAGTCATGGACGTATAAGGATGTTATGGAGAATGAGAAGAAAGTTATGCTGTTTTTGTCGTATTATGCGTTTCCGAATTTGATTGATTTAAAGCCAAAGAATGCACTGTTTATTCATTCGTTGTCAGAGGCATTTAATGAGGAGATGGAGATTTCAAAGAGGAGGATGATGAATTGGCTGAAGCATTTTGGGATAGAGTATAGGCATAGTCATTGTTCTGGGCATGCATCTGGTTCGGAGTTGAGGGATATCGCGAAAGGGATTAATCCAAAGAGGGTGATTCCAATTCATACAGAACATCCTAGGAAGCTTACTAGGTTGGTGAAATGATCGGTGTTCTGATTGAAGCAGTTGTGGTTTTGTTTTATATGGTAGCATTGGCTAAAGGGAGGAACTCAGAGATCACCAGATTTGAAGTTGAGGACTGGAGAAAGGATGTTTTGATTCCGTTTGTGTTGGGTGCTTTGGTAGCAGTGGTGTTTGCGTTGGTTGGGGGAGTGAATGTTGTTTATAGGGGATTGTTGGGACTGATTCATAGTTTGGCAATTGCTCCTTTGTTTGAGGAGTTGGCGTTTAGGGGAGTGTTGTTGGGAGGAACGATGAAGTTGTTGGAAAAGAATTTTTCTAAGAGAGTGGTGGATATTAGCGGAGGGGTGTTGGTGGTTTTGGTGGCACTGGGTTTTACGATGTTGCATGATTTGGTTTCAAAGGAGTTGTTTGTTTCTGCTGTTTTGTATGGGTTTTTGTATTTGTGGAGGAGGAATCTGGCTGGGCCAGTGGTTGCGCATTTTGGTGGGAATTTGGTGGTTTGGGTGTTGGCTTTGTTCCTCAATATTTCTTTCCTAGAGGAAACAAACTTTTAAGAGTTTGTAGCCTGAAGGAAAGAAATTGATGTTAATACAGCAATCCTATTGAGTATAAAGATACTTCTCCCTTTGATGGTAGCAATGTTTCTTTAACGACATAATGATCGCTATTTCTACCCAATTGTGATTTACCCTTTGAAGGTCCACCTACTTCAAATACCTTCCCATTCACAACGTAATCAGGTGTCCTTCTTTTTACGCCTGTTTTCAGATACATAGCATCCCCAACGTGCTGAATGAAAAAGTCTTCACGGATGCCTCCAATACTAGGTTTTACATTGTACTTTGTACACATTGCATATCTGTAGGACAATGACATTAACACTTTGTCTTCAGACCTTATTGCTCTGTGTCCTTTTCCGTGCGGAGGGATAATGCGTAGTATCCCTGTCTCTGACAATTTTTCGACTATGTCTCTTGCAAGTTTTATCCCACATCCGAGTGAGGACGCTAGTTTAGTATAACTAAACTCTCCAGGATCAGATGTTGCCACAAACTTGATCACTCTATAAGCCAAGCTTATGTAGTATTCGTCAATTTCCCTTAAACTTGCCAAATCGTATCTGATCACCCTATCAAGTATGTTCCAATATATATCTGGATTATTGCTGTAAAATGCGGCAGGTAATGCGTCTGATTGTACATATGGTTCGTAGAGTGATACATACTGTCCAATCATTTTAGCAATCCTTGTTGTGGGCGATTTAATTATCTCCTCAAGTGTCATCTTTGGTAGTCTATCCCCTGTCCTTAGGAATATATATTCCCTAAAGGATAGTGGCTTTAGTTCAAATGTTCTTACCCTCCTTGATAGTTCAGAAGCAGATATCTTTAGGTTTATTGCAGATGAGCCTGTTACCACAATTTTTGAGTGGGTTTCATCATAAAATATCTTTATGTTGTTGGGCCATCCAGGATAAGTATGTATTTCATCAAGTAGAAAGACATTATAACCTTTTGTTTCGGCATATTCAAGAAATTCAAGCAGGTCAATATCATATTTTACAAGTATGCTAGCATCCATATATAACGATTTATCCAGTTTTGCATTAAGTGATGATAGCAGCGTTGTTTTTCCAGTGCCTCTTAGTCCATGTATTGCAAATATTCCACTATTTGATAGTATTTCATTTATTATCTCATTACTTGCGTCTCTTAGTTTATCCACTGCTGAGGTTCTGGATATCCTAGCAGCCTCTGAGACTGCCTTTGAGAACAATGTTTCTTCCATACTAGAATTTTGTGGTTACTTATATATATTTCTTTCCTCAAGGAAACAAACTTTTAAGAGTTTGTAGCCTGAAGGAAAGAAAGTTTGGTGGTTTGGGTGTTGAAGTGAGACCTATACTTCCCACACAGGTATGAAGTATACATTTCTTGAGATCTCAGTTTTTTTCATCCAAAAAACTATCCCAAACGGTGAGTTAAAGTCTCTGATGAAGTTATAGAACGCTTTTCTCGGTTTGCCTCTGCTTTTTATTTCTATTGGTATTGGTGGATCTCCAACTATGACATCAATCTCTGCTCCGGATAATGTTCTGAAATACGTTGGATTCATTTCGTTTATCTCGTTAATAACAAAGTTTTCAAGTAGTCTTCCAAGATCAATTCTATCCCAAACATCTGAAAAATCATTTATGATAGCATTTCTCAGTCCAATATCAATGAAGTAAACTTCATTCCTCTTTGTTATCGTTTTTCTTCTATTTGTTGAGAAGGGAGGTATTTGTCTTATGATGTATGTCTTTTCAAGTGCATATAAATACTCTCTTAGAGTTATTTGGTTCACATCCGATATCTTTGAAAATCTGGATATATTCAGGCCTTTTCCTAGGTCTGCTGCAAGCAATTTAACAACCCTTGTGAATTTTTCGCTATTTTTTACTCCCATAAAATGAACTATATCTCTTTCTATGTATGTTTGGTATAAACTTTTTAGTAGCATTCTCTTTTTCTCGTAATCTCTCTCAGTGACTATTCTGGGGAACCCACCATACATTAAATACTCGCTGAACAACCTTTTCACTTCCTGTGAGAATGCGAACTCGCTAACTTTCTTTTTATTTCCTTTGAGAAGTGTTAATATTATGCTCTTATTTTTTGACCACAACCTGTATAGTTCAGGATTTTTGTATTCCAAGAATTCTCCAAAATCTAAGGGAAGCAATTCAAAGTAGACTAGCCTTCCAACAAGGTAACTTCCGATATCTACCTTTATGTCAAAAGACCCAGATCCAGAGACAACAATTTTCAGTTTCCCTTTGTATTGGTCATACCACATCTTCAAGATGTGCCCAATTTCTTTAATGTATTGAGCCTCGTCTAGGTATATGATTTTCTTTGATAAGTATCTTTGGATAAACCCCTTAGCATCTCTTTTTATGGCGTCTCTTGTGTCATCGTCCTCCAAGGTCAAGTATTCTCCGCCGTATTTGGACAACAAGTACTTTAGGGTTGTGGTCTTTCCAGCTTGTCTTGGTCCCTTTATTGCTATGATCTCTGGGGAGTCCATCCACCCCTCTATCTTGATCCAGATTTTTCTAGGAATGACATCTTCCATAGGGTCACCAGTATGTTTTCAACGTTATAATTTTTATAGTTTACTATAATTTTTACAGGGTAAATTTAATAGTGTGGTTATTTATAAACCTTCTTCTCAAAAATGCGAAGGTTTATAAATAGTAGGGTTTCTCTTAGGGGGAAATAATTTAAAAAGATTTCCCCTTATGGGAAACTAATTCAAAGAAAGAGATGTTCCGAATGTTTTTCAAGGGATATTTTTTCACAGTTATTATGTATTTTTTCGGCGTTTTTAGTAGGTGGAATCCACGCGTTTCACGTTCTAGTGTTTGTTTATTTAAGCCGTAGGCTACTTGGATCGCGGTTAGTGGTTTTTCTAGGATGAAATCCAATTCTGAGGAAGCGTCAGAGAGGTAGTATATGTTTGATAATCCAAATGTTCTTACCAGTTCACTGAATATGATATTCTCAAAAATCCTCCCCTCATTCCTTAGGAAGATATGGTCACAAAGATAGACCTTTGGGAGTGCTTTTTCTCTTGATTTTTTAGATCTGTAGAATTTTTTTACCTCAAAAAAGAAAAGTGCATTTAGGATGTACATATAGTAGGTATATAGTGTTTTTTTGCTCACCTTCATTCCCATAGATTTGACATCGTTGAATATTTTATGGATAGAGAATGTGCTTGCAACCGAGGATTCAATTGAAGTGAGAAGGTAATAGAGTAGTTTCAGATTTCTTATGTTGTATCTTTCAATGATGTCCCTGAAGACGACGACATCTTTGTAGTCTGAAAGGAACTGTTGTTTTGTGTGTGGGGATAGTACGACTTGTGGAAATCCCCCCAATTTCATGTATTTGTGGAATTTTTTGATTAGTTTTGATTCTGAGTATGAAGAATGGATAGCCTCAAACTTTTCGTTATATTTGAACCTAAGAAATTCTGGAAAAGATAAGGGCAGAACAAGATGTGAGATGGATCTGCCCCTCATGGAAGTGGCGATCTCTTTACTTGTGACCCTTGAGTTTGATCCTGTAATGACTATCTTGTATCGCCCTCCTTCATGTATAGAGGATATTGCTCTCTCCCAACCGTTCATGTTTTGTATTTCATCTAGGAAGATATACCCAGGCCTCTTTCCATAGATGGATATGTGGGTATTAACAGCATCCTTTATAAGGCGGATGTTTGGTTCAATTTCTGGGTCTTCTAAGTTTATGTACAGATAATCATCGTCGCTGAGATGTAGTTTGTTCTTTATGATATCATATATGAGGAAACTTTTTCCTGCCCTCCTTGGTCCAACAAGAACTGTGACAAATTGATGGGTCAGTGTGGGATAGAGATCCCTGGGTAGTACATTTACTTCCTTGATTTCTTCCTTTTTGTCCAAGAGGTATCTTTCGTTCATGGTTTCTCTTAGGGGGAAATAATTTAAAAAGATTTCCCCTTATGGGAATAACCTTTTTATTTTTTAGTATATATAGCTCTTACTGTGTTAGTCAGGGTTGAATTACCAAAAACAAAAAGCAATATTGTGAAAAAGAACGGAGGAATTATCTATTGCGCAGTCTATAGAGAGAAGAAGGGAAGGTTTAGGAAAGATGTTGAGGAGTCAAGAGAGTTTGGAAGGAGAATATGTGATGCAGTGAAAAAGAGGATGCATAACAAGGGGTTTTTTACTAGTGATGAATTGCCAGGATATGGAATTTCAGAAGAAGAGAAAGCAATTATTCTTGAAAGGACAGGAGCAGGAAAAGATGATTTAGTAGCTATTTTTGCTTATGAGAAAGACGAGGCAGAGGAAACGAAAAGAGTTTTGGATGAAATTTTAAAGGAGAGTGAAACTCATGGTTGAGAAGCAAGAGGTGATTGAGGAGATAAGGAAAAGATTTGATGAGCTACTTTTTGAAGAATTACGAGTTCGCAATGTTGACATTAGTCTTCCTCGAATATCCTCATTATATTCTCATCTATCCTCTTTAGAGATTCTTTGTCAATATCAATATCTTTTAACCAAGGTACTCCATGCCAAGCCGCACGATCTCTGTAGTAGCGTACAAGACTTAGTGCACTGGTTTCTCCATAGTTAAGAAAGTAACCCGATGAAAGCTGTGAGAGATGTTCTTGTGTTAGTCCTTTGTCTTTACCCACAGCATCTATGACAGCTTTTCTCATGCGTGGATTTTGTAGGCCACCAGCAAACATTAGCCTAAAAATCATCACCTTTTTTTCGACATCTCCAACTTTCTTCAAGTACCCTTCCACCATACGAGCAGCCTTTTCTACGGCTTCTGCATTATTGTTAGGGATTTCTGGTAGGGGGGACCTCCAGTATACTTTTCCAAGCTCTTTGAATTTTCCTGCCAAAACTGTTTTGATTCGCTCCTCAAAGTGGGGTAGGTTCCCCTCAACAGGTACCCCCCTCTCAGCAGTTCTTATTGTTGTCACACTACGAACATTCCATGGGAGAATATCCTCCAGTCTTGCATAATCTCTATTACTGAACTCTTTAATTATTTTTCTGTCAAGCTCCTTCATCTTCTCTGCAAAATCGTTTTTTAACCTGTGAAAACCTCTACTGCCAGAAAATTTATCCTCCATTGATTTAATCATGAGAGAGAGTATAGCTATAGCTCTCCACGGTTCTTCTGATATCCTATCAACAATCCTCTTCTCAGCTAGAAGTTGTATTTGTCCTGTGTTGGCCCTATTGTCGGCTCCAGTGTACATTAATGATATGTTTATAATGTGTGCATCTTCATTAGGAGCCTTTGGATCAAATTCATGAAGCTTCTTTGGTCGTTTTTCTAGCTTTACGAAGTTCCCATCCTTGACAAGTCTGTGCTCTACAATTGGGGAGATTATTGTGTTATAAGCTAAACGAACCCCCGGCACTTTAATTGACTTTGGTTCCCTTACCCCCCTATAGAGAGCAGCCACCCCACTTCCAGTTATGATCCCAAGCTCTTTCATTACTGCATTGCTGAGTATCTCCTTTGCAAATTCCTCATCATGCATTTGATGCAACAATGTTCCCAGTTCTATCTCTTTCTCGCGCTTTTTACCATCAACTTCCCACGATATCCTTACCTTTTTCTTCATGATTTCGGGACGTTTTTCAATTGGCATACTATACTTATCATTCTTTACAATTTAAAACTATCCTGAGTACTGTCCATTTGGGTTCTCGGAAATGAGAAGAGGTTTAAAATTAATCCTACAAAAACCTTACCCTTTTTTCTATGCTCCTTGTGAATTGCCAGGATTGGATTTCAGAAGAAGAGAAAGCAGTTATAGTGCTTCTTCTGCCCAACCAGCGAAAGGTTATTTAATGGGGAGAGGTATAATAATCTGCTGCTGGTTTTTGGTGGTTCAGTGGACAAAGCAGATGTATTTGAGGTAGCTATATCAAATCCAGTTTCAAGGGCTTTCTTCAGAGGAATTACTAAAAACAAGAGATTGGAAAGAATACTTTCAAGGGAGAAGCAGAACTATGATCTGGCGTGCTATTTTTATCAGCCTTGGGTTGACTTAATGCTTTATGCAACTTCAAGGTTTTTTCACTTTGAAAGCGACTTGAGAGAGAAAGGGAGGGAAAAATTAGTTAAAAGGGGAGCACAAAACCTATTTGCTTCAATAGGTGAGTATGGTTTAACACAGCCTCAGAAACTTGTGGCTCCATTTCTTGTTGTCTGGGATGTAACTAAGGCTTGTAACTTGAAGTGTGCACACTGCTACTCCAACTCAGGAAAGGCTTCAAAAAATGAGTTAACAACGCAGGAGGCAAAAGACATAATTGACCAATTGGTTGATGCAGGTGTTGTCTCCCTTGCTTTTTCAGGGGGAGAACCGCTGGTGAGACCAGACATCTTTGAATTACTTGAGTATGCTTCAAAAAGCGGGCTTTACACAGCACTTGCTACTAATGGTACCCTCATAACAAAAGATGTTGCTAGAAAGATAAAGCAGACAGGAACAGAATACGTGGAGATAAGCCTGGATAGCCCAAACCCTGCAGTGCATGATGCTTTTAGAGGGGTTACTGGGGCTTTTGATAGAACTGTTAATGGGATAAAAAACTGCGTTGACCAAGGAATGTGTACAGTAATTGCTACAACAGTTACAAGACATAACATTAATGATATAGATAAGATGGTAGACTTGGCTCTTAAGCTGAAAGTGTTCAGGTTGCTGTTTTTCAACTTTGTTCCAACTGGGAGAGGAAAGCAAATAACTGGCTCTGACCTAACCCCCCAACAAAGAAAAGAGCTTTTAGAGTATATATGTAGGAAAAGAGATGAGTTGATGGGAAAGCTTGACTTTTTTTCGACTGATCCGTGCTTTGCTGCTGCTCTAGTAAGACACAAAAAGGATATGTTTGTGGAGCATACAGCAAAATTCCTTGGGGGCTGTGCTGCTGGTAGGGTTTACTGCTCAATTACTGCTGAAGGAAAGGTCAAGCCATGCGTTTTCATGCCAATAATTGTTGGTGACTTGAGAAAGCAGTCTTTTGAGGATATATGGAACAATTCAGAAGTAATGAAAAACTTAAGGGACTGGTCAAAAAGAAATGAGAAATGCCGCGAGTGCAAGTACAACACTATTTGCGGTGGATGCAGGTCGCGTGCTTATGGTTACACAGGCAATTATCTTGGCGATGACCCTCTTTGCCCTTACTCAAGCGAGTTATGGCCTAAAGAAAAGGATATAAAAGAGTGATGAGTAAGTGAAGGCATGAGAGAGATATTAGTGGTTGTTCTTGCTGTGGCTGTGATTGGTTCACTTGTGTTGTTTCTTTTTCCTTATAATCCATTGCATCCTCCGAGGGCAGATGAGACAGGGGCTACAGAGGAAGGGATTAGAGCAGTTGTTGATGCAAATAATGCGTTTGCTTTTGATATGTATTCGGTGTTGAGTAAAGAGGAAGGGAATGTGTTCTTTTCACCTTATAGTATCTTCTCTGCTATGGCGATTGTGTATGAGGGAGCAGTGGGGGATACTGCAGAGGAGATAGGAAGCGTGTTGTATTTTCCGAGTAAGGAGGTTTTGGAGCCGAATTTTGCTGCGGTGTACAATGGAGTTAATAGCAGGGGTGTGAGAACAGGGAATGCGCTCTGGGTTCAGAAGGGATTTCCATTGGTTGAGGAGTATGTGGAGAGGGTGGAGAAGTACTATGGTGGTAAGGCAGCAAATGTTGATTTTGTGAATAAGCCAAAGGAGAGTGTGAGTACGATTAATCAGTTTATAGAGGAACAAACAAATGGAAAGATAAAGAAACTTATCAATGAGAACATGATTACTTCTTTGACAAGGGTTATAGTGACAAATGCTGTATACTTTAAGGGGAAGTGGAAGTGGCAGTTTGATCCAAGTAAGACAAGGGATATGGAGTTTCATGTTTCTCCTGAGGAGAGCGTGGCTGTAAGGATGATGTATATGGAGCCAGAGAAGGCGAAGTTTAGGTATGGCGATTTCGGTTTTATGCAGATGCTGGAGTTGCCCTATGAGGGAAATATGTCAATGATTATTCTGTTGCCAAAGCAGGGGAAAGAGTTTGATCCGATGACAGGTGAGGCGATTACATATAATTATACAATAGAGGATGTTGAAAAGCAACTAACGCTTGAGAATTTTGAGAAGTGGAGATCAGAGATGAAAGAGACTAAACTTGATGGGATCTATCTTCCGCGCTTTGAAACAGAGGAGAGTTATGATTTAGTGGAAGGTATGAAAGAATTGGGTGTAGAAGATGCGTTTGATCATTTTAGGGCAGATTTTTCTGAGATGAGTGAGAGGCCCCTGTATATAGATTTTATTGTGCATAAGGCGTATGTTAAGGTGGATGAGGAGGGGACAGAGGCGGCAGCAGCAACTGCTGTTAGTTTTTCTGTGACTGCGGTGAGGAAGGAGAAGGTGTTTAAAGCAGATCATCCATTTGTGTTTTTGATTCAGGATGATGGTTTGATACTGTTTATGGGAAGGGTTGTTGATCCTACAAAAACCTGACGCTGTTTGCGATGTCTTTTATGGTTTGTTCTTTGACTTTGCCGTTGGAGTTTATGGAGAGGATTACGTAGGTTACATTGCCTCTTGTTTGGAATGCATCGCATTCTGTGATTTTTGGTACGCCGAATAGTTTTTCTTCGGATTGGGCGCAGACGATTATCCAGTCGCCTTGTTTTGTTCTGGAGAGTACGTGCATGGTTTCGTCGTGGCCAAAGTTGAATGATGGAGATATAAAGTCATCTACGTATTCTTCTGTGGTTGTTGTGTTTGAGGGGAATCTGTAGAGAACGTATGCTGTTGTGTCAGGAGCCATTACTTTTGCGAGTTGGACTTCTGGGTAGTTTATTTTGAGCTCTTTGCCTTCTGGGAAATGGATGACTAGTTCGTCAAATTCTCTTACGTGAAGTGTTGTTCCGTCTGATTGGATTTCTCGGATGGTGCATTGGCCGCCGTAGCAGCCAGAGTCTGTGGTGCATTCAAAGCCAGTTGTGCATGGGGAGCCTGGTGGCTTTGAGAAACAGCCGGTAAGGGAGATGATGAGCAGCAACAGGAGAAGAGTTTTCATGGTTTCAACTCCTTGTATCTTTTGTGGAATTTTTTAACCTTTTCTAGATTGTGGCGACCATGATCTGCTAGGTGTTGTTGTACTGCATGAGTTAGAATGTTTCCGACATATCTTTCTCTAAATTTTGGTTTGAATTCCTCCAAAATTTTCTTTTTTTCTTCTTCGTTTTTAGCTTTCATAAGTCTCTCTTTTAATTCATATTCTATCGGTCCTACTGGCTTTGGTGTTATGGGAAGGATTAGTGCTTCAGAACTATAGCCATATTGGTATGCCTTCTCTCTTACTGCTGTTGCGTATTTGCTGCTATGTAAAGATTCTAGTTCTTCATTATTCTTGCCTTTGACATAGCTCTCATAGGTCTTTTTGAATATATTTACGATCTCTTTCCTTTCTTCCTCTTCGTTGTCTGGTTTGAACTCGTCTAAGGTATTTCCGATAAATAGTTTTGAGTCAACAACAAATGGGCCTCTGATAAAAGCGTGAAGGAAGTGTATGAATCCGTCCATGTCCTCTTCATTGATATCAAGTTCTCCTTTTTCAAATGCATCTGCTATGTGAAGGGCAAGTCTTTGGTAGGGATGATTTGGATTTGCAATTCCTCTTAATTCATCAATTTGTGGTCTGTACTTTCTTATGATTTCTTGTTTCTTGTCCACGCCCATTAATTGCCCTTTTTCCATAGAAGAGAGAACGTGATTAATAAATGCTTCAATTTTTTTAGGGTCTCCCCCGGTTTTTTCGTGGAGGATTTTTATGAAGGTGTTTAGAGTTTCTTCGTGTCCCACGTTATAAACTTTTGCAAAAAGGAGTATATAAACATGTTGAGATTACTGGGAAAAAGAAAGAGGGAGGTGGCGGGTGAGGAAGGCCGCATGGTGATGGGACAGGTAGAGGGCTTTAATGGGATGGGTCAGGTTCGGGATGCCATTTTTATGTCAGCATCCACAACGGTTTTCCTGCCCGCGTGACGTGCAAGCTGGTTTGCGCGAACGGAGATGTCGTTCGCGATGTCTTCCAGGATTTCTATTAGTGCGTCTACGGCAGTAACAGAAACCCTGGGTGCACCAGCCTTACGGATAAGCCGCTCTACTGCTGCTCTTGGTAACTCACTCATCGCGCAACCTCCGATTTATTTTCTGAAAGCCATAATATATAAGCTTTACGTTTTGGTGGTTTTTTTGGAAAAGAAGGGAAAAAAGCAGAGATTTTTGGGAGAGAAGATGTTTAAACGGATTTTGTAACTATTATGCAGTGGTATAATATTTTAAGGGGGGAAGGAGTAAGGAATAGTATGTATTTGGAGCATAGGCTGCTGAAGAAGGGGAAGATAGAGGAACGGCTTTATCAGGAGTTATTGGCAGTGAGGGCTATAGAGAGAGGAAATACGATGATAGTGGTGCCAACTGCGTTGGGGAAGACGATAGTGGCGATTCTTGTTGCAATACATTTTTTGGAGAAGTTTCCAGAGAAGAAGGTTTTGTTTTTGGCTCCGACAAAGCCATTGGTGAATCAGCATAAGAAACGTTTTGAGGAGTTGACTAATGTTGATGGATTGGTTGTGTTTACTGGTGAGACAAAGAGTACGGAGAGGAAGGGATTATGGGAGAAGGCAAGGGTTGTGTTTGCAACACCACAGACGATTGAGAGCGCTATGTTTGCTCAGCAGATTGATTTGAAGTATGTTTCTTTGATTATTTTTGACGAGTGTCATAGGGCAGTTGGGGATTATGCGTATGTGTTTATTGCTGATCAGTTTGTTAGAAAGAATCCAGAGGGGCATATTATTGGATTGACTGCTTCGCCAGGTGGAACGAGAGAAAGGGTGCAGGAGATATGTCAGAATTTGTATATAAAAAATGTGGAGACGAGGACAGAAGTGGATGAGGATGTTAGGCCGTATGTGTATGCGAAGAAAACTGAATGGGTTTTGATAGAGTTGCCAGAGGAGTTTAGGGAAGTGAAAAGGCTTTTGGAAGAGACGATGAAGGAGATATTGAAGGAATTGAAGGATAAGGGGTATGTGAAGAATACATCATTGAAGTGGTATAATAGGGTAAATCTGCTGAAGCTGCAGAGCTATTTGTTGAAGATAAAGGGGAAGGAACCAAATGCGTGGAAGGCGTTGTCAGATGTTGCTGCATTGATGAAGTTGCATCATGCGCATGAGTTGTTGGAGACACAGGGTATTGAGCAGTTGAAAGAGTATTTTGAGAAGTTGGGGAAGGAACATACGAAAGCAGCGAAGTGGATTGTTGGGCACTTGAAGATTAGGAAGGCAATGGTTTTGGTGGAAAAGATTTTGGAAAAGGGTATTGAACATCCGAAGATTGAGAAGTTGGTTGAGATTTTGAAGAAGTATGATGGACAGGCCATAGTGTTTACGCATTATAGGACAACGGCGAAGAAGGTAGAGAGGGTTTTGAATAGTAATGGGATAAAAGCAAAACAGTTTATTGGGCAGAGTACAAAGGAGGGTACGAAAGGGTTGAGGCAAAAGGAACAGATAGAGTTGATAAGGCGGTTTAGGGAAAAGGAGTTTAGGGTGTTGGTTGCTACATCTATTGGTGAGGAAGGATTGGACATACCTGCTGTTGATCTGGTTGTGTTCTATGAGCCAGTGCCTTCTGAGATAAGGAAGATACAGAGGGCTGGAAGAACGGGTAGGCATGCGCCCGGGCATGTTATTATATTGATTACAAAAGGAACAAGAGATGAGGCGTATTACTGGGCTGCGAGACATAAAGAAAAGGAGATGATGAAGGTGTTGAAGGAGATAAAAGAGATGGGGTTGAAAACACAGAAGACGTTGGAGGAGTATGCTGGAAAGAGTGATAAGCCGATAGTTTATGTTGATTTTAGGGAGAGGCAGTCAGGTATTACACGGGAGTTGATGAAAAAAGAGGTAAGGGTTAAGGCAATGCAGTTGCCAGTAGGAGATTTTTTGGTTTCAGATAGGTGTGTGATAGAGAGGAAAAGTGCGAATGATTTTATCCAGTCTATTATAGATGGAAGGCTTTTTCAGCAGGCAAAGGAGTTGAAGGAGAATTTTGCGAATCCTGTGATTATGATTGAGGGAGAGGAGTTGTATGATATTAGGAAGGTGCATCCAAATGCTATAAGGGGGGCAATAGTTGCGCTTGCAGTTGATTTTGGTATTCCTCTGATTTGGACTAAGAGTGTGGAAGAGAGCGCAGAGATGATTGTTGCGTTTGCGAGGAGGGAGCAGGAGGAGAAGGAGAGGCCCATTAGGTTGCATGGAGAGAAAAGGGCCATGAGTGATGAGGAGCAGATGGTTTATATTGTTGAGAGTTTGCCAGGGGTTGGGCCTTCATTGGCAAGGGAGTTGTTGAAAAGATTTAAGACAGTTGAAAATGTATTTAAGGCAAATGAGAAGGAATTGAAGAGTATAGAGAAGATTGGAGAGAAAAAGGCAAAGGAGATCAGGAGAATAGTTACAAAGAGGTATGAATGATGTTGGGTGTTCTGTTTGGTATTGTGACAATGATTGCGTGGGGGACTGCGGACTTTCTGGTTGCAAGAGCAGTTAGAAAGGCAAAGGTGTTTGATGTATTTGTTTGGAGCCAGTTGGTTAGTGTTCTTGTTTTGCTGCTAGGTTTATTCTTTTTTGATGTTGGAGCACTTACGTATGTGGATGTTTTGTTGGTTGTTGTTGGCGGTGTGCTTAGTGTGGTTTCGTATTTGGCATTTTATAAGGGGTTGGAGGTTGGAAAGGTTTCTGTCGTGAGTCCGATTGCAGCTTGTTGGTCACTTGTTGTTGTTTTTCTGTGTATAATGTTTGGAGGAGAGCATTTAACAGTGCTGAAAGGAAGTGGTGTTGCGTTGGCAGTGATTGGAGCAGTGTTGACGTCGTTTAGATGGAGAGATGTGAAGAAGTTGAAGGTTGCAAAGGGAGTGAGGTATGCGGTATTGGCTATGTTGGCTTGGGGGATATATTTCTTTTTTATTGATGTGATGGAAGGCAGAGTGGGATGGTTTTTGGGAATACTCTTGATAAAGGTTATGGCTGTGATTTATGCATGGATGTATGTTTTTGTTGGTGGGAAAAGAGTAAACGTAAAGAATGTGTGGAGGTATGTTGCTGTAGTTGGGTTGCTTGAAGCGATTGCATTTTTGTTTTTTGGTTTGGGCATAAGTATGGAGTATAGCTCCATTGTGGCACCAGTGAGTGCAGCGTTTCCTATGGTAACTGTTTTGTTAGCATGGATTGTTTTAAATGAGAAAGTAGATATAAATCAGAAGATAGGAATTGTTTCGGTTGTGATGGGATTGGTTTTGCTTTCGTTATGATGGTGAGAGTATGGGAATTTTAAAACGGATAGAGCATTCAAAGTATGTATCGCATGAGACAAAGAGGAGTGCGCTGTTTAAGTTTTTGGCAGTGCTGGGTATTGTGTTGATTTATTTTAGTTTTGTGTCCATGAAGTATGGGCTGGATAAGGGGTTATTGGTTGGGCTGTTGACTTGGTCGTTTTTTGTGTTTTGTACACCTATTGCTGATGCTGGGTTTTTGCTTGATTTTCCGCTGAGGATATTGA
>JAGGYF010000016.1 GCA_021162685.1 Candidatus Iainarchaeum sp.
GTGTGGCTTTATGCCACACTACGAACGACCATATGTAATTTGGTCAGGGCGAACATGGTTATACTTTCCCCAGGCTTTTTTCGCCTGAAGCGGAAAAAGGCTGAAAGTGGGCGAGGGGAGATTCGAACTCCCGACCTCCTGATTATCAGTCAGGCGCTCTAACCTAGCTAAGCCACTCGCCCAAAAATCGTGCTATTGTTGTGGTTCTTCTTCTTTATAAGCCTTTTCTGGTTCCTGCACCTCACTAAGCTGCATTTGGCGGGATTTTGGGACCAGCTTGATCTCTATCTCCTCTGAGGTTATTGGTGGGCCAAAATACTGCTCAAATTTCTTTGTTGTTTCCAAAAGGAACGTATTGGCTTCTTTTGTACGCTTGATAAACCCTTGTTCTTCTAGGAGATGGATATGATCGTATGCTTTGTTTCCCCTCAACTTGACAACAATGCTTTGCCTGATCGGCTGTTTGAACGCAATAATCGCTAATGTCCTGAGTACTGGTTTTGAAAGGTCAACTGTAATTGCGAGATGTGAAACCTTTGGTAAAATTTCGTCTCTTACCTGCATCCTGTACCTATCATCACCCACCTTGACTATTTCCAATGCAATTCCTTTTGAATTGAACTCTTCAATTAAATCATCCAGAATGTGCCTTGCTTGGGCTTTTGACTCTATGCCCATTGTTTTTGCTAATTCAACAAGAGGAAGGGGGTCAGGACTCATAAAAAGTGCTGCTTCTGCAATCCTCTTGGGGTCAATCATGTTTCTCCTCCTTCACACTTATGAATATTTCGTTAAATGGCTTCTCCTGCCATAAAGCTATTCTCTGTTCATTTGCAAGATGTAATAAGGGTAACAATGTTTTTATAACTTCTTCCCTTGTCTTTTCTTTTAGAAGGTTTGAAAACAGGACAAGATTATCTTGACCCTTCATTTCTAAAATACGCTTGTATGTATCTTCAACTGCCTTTGTGAATTCCTCTGTATCCTCAAAGGCAACATCAACTAGCATCTCTGGTGCTTTTTGTATATGTGCTGCCCTCTTCATCGCTCTTTTCCGCTCTTTTTCCATAACGTCTTCAACTGCTTTGATAAGCTCTTCTATTGTTACTTTTCTCTTTGTTATTCTACGAGAAGGCGTAAGTTCTGGGACGCGTTTTCCATCTATTACATACTCCCACTCTGTTTGCTCTTCTAGTTCCTCCTCAAAAAGTGACTGAGGAGTTAAATCCCACACATCTGACTTAAACCTGACAATAATAGCTGCTGCAAGTACAGCATTTGCAGGTATTCTGAAATTGAGTTTTTTCATGGAATTAATCTTTTCAACATATTTCTTTGCTAGGAGGCCCACATCTATATTCCATGGATCCATGTTTTCAGATTTGACAATATCCATGAGAATTGTCTTCCATGTGGGCTTATCTATAATATTCACAAGTTTCTCGTGTATATCCTCTTCTTCATCCATACAATAACCTTAAATATTAGGAGCATTTTATAGATAGTGTTTATTTAATTTAAATGGTGGTGTTATGGAAAGAACTGCAACAGGTATTCCTGGGCTTGATGCCCTGCTCAGGGGAGGTTTTCTGACAGGCAGTTCTATCCTAATCGCTGGTGGTTCTGGATGTGGTAAAACCATACTCTCAACTCAATTTATATACAATGGCGCAGCGCAGTATCATGAGCCGGGGATATACATAACGTTAGAAGAGGGCACACAAAACATATGGTGGAACATGAGAAGTTTTCATTGGAACATCACAAAAATGCAACAAGAAAACCTTATTAAGATTTATAGGGTAGGGATGTTCAATCCAAAAGAGTTTGCTACACAATTTGATCAGGAGATAGAAAAGATCAGGGACATGGTATCAGAGATGGATGCTAAACGATTGGTCATTGACTCAACAACTGCATTTGCGATGTTTATGACATCTGAATCTGAGATAAGATATAATCTGTTTAAGTTGATAAACGAGATGAAGAAATTGAATTGTACTACCCTTCTGCTCTCTGAAACGATGGGAGGTAGGGATCAATTTTCAAGGTTTGGAGTTGAGGAGTTTGTTGTTGATGGTGTAATCGCATTATATTTCAGACCTCCAGTAAGAGCAATACTTATCAGAAAGATGAGAGGAACAGACCATGACAAGTATGTGCATCCCTTTGAGATAACACCAAATGGAATAGAAGTGAATGCAACTGAACAAGTTTTATGGGAGAGTTTAGCAAAATGAAAACAGTGCGGAGCACTGAGAAAATTAGTTTCTTTCTTCCATCAATGCTTCTTTCTTTTCTAAAGAAAGAAGGGTTGCAACTGAACAAGTTTTATGGGAGAGTTTAGCGAAATGATTATTCAACAATGAAATCAATAACTATTTGTTCTATATGCGGGGCATGGTGCCTAACCACCTTTTTGTTCAGGATTGAGACCTTCCTCCCAAGTTTCATTGCTGCTTTTTTTATCTTCTCTATTGCATCTGAATATAGGTCATTATCTGGTGCAAATTGGTAGAAATGGACTATCGCCCCACGCTTGCATGTCCTAAGAGCAACATCCAAAAAATCTTCTCCGCCTTTTGGCAATGGCATCAAAACCCTATCACACTTTGGGATAGATTGTGCTATCTCCCTCA
The DNA here is from genome assembly GCA_021162685.1 of Candidatus Iainarchaeum sp. Taxonomy (GTDB): domain Archaea; phylum B1Sed10-29; class B1Sed10-29; order WALL01; family WALL01; genus JAGGYF01. The sequence continues at coordinate 2,640 of JAGGYF010000016.1, forward strand.
CATCGCCGAACAGAGGGATAATCTCGCCTTTTAATTGATTCATACGTATATTCTCTACCATTAATTCGTATGCTACAGGATTCAGCTCAATGGCGTATATCTTACATTGTTTTCTTTTAGCAATAACTAAAGGAAACGGCCCCACACCTGCGAAGAATCCTGCGATTGTTTCTCCTTCTTTCACTTGATTAGCAATGCGCAAACGTTCTGCACTTAATCTCGGTGAGAAATATGTTTTGTCAACCTTCACCTTCATCTTGACACCGCTTTCCACGTACACTGTCTCTGTTTTGTCTTCACCTGCTATTACCTTAACTGGCATGGTCCTGAAAATGCCTTCGTGTTTCCCTGCCTTTTTTACAACTGTTTTGAAATGAGGATGAATATACAAAATTGCTTTGCCTATTTCTTCCTCATATTCCTGAAGCTCGTCTGGTATTTCTATAATTGCGATATCTCCAACAGAGTCAAAACTCCTCGTGACTTTGTCAAGTTTGTCATCTGGGATTACTCCTCTTAATGCATCCCTTAAGTTTTTTGGTTTTCTCTCCTTTTTTTCTGCTTCCTTTTCTACAATGTTAAGGCCATCAATTCTTTGTTTCAATGGGAAAAATACGTATGGTCCATCTGATAAAACAGGGTAATCTGGGTTCATTGCATTGCTTTTTATGATCCTATCCCGTACCTTCTCTGCCTCCTCCTTTCTGGCTTTTGCGTATAGCACCATATGCTATTTTTAATACGCACGTTTTTAATAATGTGTATGGCAATTGATGAGTTTATCATGCAATACTTTATAAGGCCAATATACACAGGAGAAGGTTATAACATATACAACACAATTGTGTATGGCTTGATTCTGATAGTAAGTTTGTATGGAATTATTAGGTTAGCAAGGAGATTTAATGTGAAAATAAATAAGAAGTTGTTTGATGCTGTTGTTCCGTTTATTGTTTTGGGAGGTATAATAAGAGCATTAGAGGATTATGCTGCTGCTGTTGGACTTGGAAAGCATTGGTTGTTCATTACGCCTGGTATCTACTTGTTCATGTTTTCTATCTTCTTAATTACGCTGGCGATCGTAAAAGCTTTTGGAAAGGAGTATGAGACACTTAAAAAGATTGGGTGGTTCTATGTGCTACTTTCACTCCTTTTGGTAGTATTCAATGTTGTATTGGGGAAAGTTGTTCCAGATTTCGCCTATCTGATCAGTGTGCTTACATGTGCGTCTATATCCTCTCTGATTGTTCTTTTTATAGTGAAGAGATTTATGCTTTTTGAAACAACGAAAGAAAACATATATATTGTGTGGGGACAGATGCTTGATGCAAGTGCATCGGCAATTGCAATTGCATTTCTTGGATATAATGAACAGCATATTATTTCTGGTATGATAATCGGCATTAATCCATTTCTCTTTATACCTGTGAAGATGCTTGTTGCACTCCTTGCGCTATATATGATAGAAAAACATGAGAAGAATGAGAACTGGAAATGGCTTCTAAAAATGGTTGTTTTAACCCTAGGTATGGCGACAGGTACAAGAGATGCGGTAAGGGCATTCATGGGAGTATGAGAAAAGTTTATAAAATATTTGCTTCAGAAAAACTAATTATGCAAGATATTGTTGTGCGGATAGTAAAAAAGATGTGGAAAGGAGCAAAATACTGCCCAGATATTATCGTAGAACTTGAAAAGTATGGAATCAAAGTAAGCGAAAAGACAGTCATAGACACTGCTAAACGACTAGGTCTAAAAGGTGCTGATGTTTATTCAAGAATATTTAAACACCCAGAAATCATTGATAAGTGGTGGAAAGATTTTGAGAAGAGAGAGGAAGAGTCAGCAATGAAACTACTGCAAAGGAAGAACATAAAAGGTATGGAAGGAGTGGGAAATGCAAGGCATATCGCTGGGTGCACAATCGCAGATGAGTTAAATGAAAGAGGTGTGGAGGCACAAGAAATAATAAATACGCTTCTTGATAAAGGATTTGAAGCAGAAGAGATAGAGCGCATAAGAAAGGATGTTGGTTTCTGATGTTGTATTTGATAGGTTTAGGTTTGTGGGATGAGAAGGATATAACTGTAAAAGGATTAGAAATAGCAAGAAGTTGTTCTAGAGTTTATTTGGAGATGTATACAAGTAGGTTGATGGGGGCTGAGACAGAAAAGATTGAAAAATTGATTGGAAAGAACGTTCATGAACTTAGTAGAGAGGATATTGAGGAAAACCCATTTTTTCTTGATGAAGCATTAGATGAAGATATTGCCGTACTTGTTGGTGGAGATCCCTTAGTTGCAACAACACATGTTGATCTACTGATAAGGGCAATGGAAAAGGGAGTGGAATACAAAGTTATACATAATGCATCCATTTATTCTGCAGTTTCTGAAACAGGATTGCAGATATACAGATTTGGAAAAACAGCAAGTATCCCTTTTTGGGAAGAAAATTTCAAGCCAAAATCATTTTATGACGTGATGAAACAAAACCTAAAAAATGATTTACATACATTATTCCTACTTGATATAAAACCTCCAAGGTATATGAGTCCGAAAGAAGCTATAGAGATACTATCAAACATTGATAACTCGTTCTTGGAGAGAGATGTGGTGGTGCTCTCCCGTGTAGGTGGAGACACAAAAATCGTGTACGGCAGAGCGGGTAGAGTAAAGGACATTGAGTTTGGAAAACCCATGCATGTATTGATTGTACCTGCATCGCTTCATCCTGTTGAAGAAGAGTTTCTAGAAAAATTTAAATATAAATGATACGTATATCCATAAAAC
>JAGGYF010000044.1 GCA_021162685.1 Candidatus Iainarchaeum sp.
GAATTGTATCCCAAAACCTTATCAATAAATCCTTCGATAATCAGCTTAGTATTTGTGCTTCTCACCCACTTATTCTCACTCTTCAACACATTCAAAAAATCCTTCATCACATCCTTATCAAACGCCTTTGGATTATACTCTAAAATCTTATCAATAAATCCCTCTTTTATCAACTCAACGGTCCCCTCCCTCACTCTCCAATCATCACTCTTCAACCCATTCAAAAAACTTTCCACATGATCCTTAGTAATCATCTCTGGATCAAATGCATCTGGACTGTACTTTTTAACATTTTCTAGAACGCCCCTGTTTATTACACTAGCAATACTTATTCTTACCTCCCCATCCTCACTCTTCAACAAATCCAAAATACCTTTCATCACATCCTTATCAAACGCCTTTGGATTATACTCTAAAATCTTATCAATAAATCCCTCTTTTATCAACCAAGCAGTTAGGTATCTTACATCCTCATTCTCACTCTTCAACAAATCCAAAATACCTTTCATCACATCCTTATCAAACGCCTCTTTATTATATTTCAAAACCTTTTCAACAAACCCAAATCTCATCAACCAAGCAGTTTTCTTCCTTACATCCCCATCCTCACTCTTCAACCCATTCAAAAAACTCTCCACATGCTTCTTTGTAATCATACTAGGATCAAACGCATTTGAATTGTATCCCAAAACCTTTTCAATAAATCCTTTATTTATCAACCAAGCAGTTTCCTTCCTTACATCCTCATCCTTACTCTTCAACAAATCCAAGATAGTTCCCACAACATCTTTTCTTGCATATTCTTCAGGATTTTCATCAACTAGTCGCAATACATCATCAGTTCTCCCTGCTTTTATCAACTCTTTTATATCTTTCATCATGTAAATTAATATTATTGCAAATATAAAAAGGTTTGGGCACTGGTTAAATCAAGTTAAATAGGTCCAAATAAAATAAACCATATCTTTTATTGATCTGACCAAGATAAATCGGCTTTCCGGAACCTGACTTTATCGGGCACTGTCAACTTAACCCTTCTTCTCTCTCTTCTTAACAAGATCTATAATCTCATCAGCGCTCTCGGATTCATCAAGTTCTTTCTGTCTTATGACTGATACTCCCTTTATGTTATCTGGAACCTGCACTTTCTCTAGTATATAGATTGGATGCGTCTCAAAAAATGAGCCCGTTTTTTTCATAAAATCTGCTTTCATCCTTGCATACCTTGATGTTGTTTTATCCACAAGTAATGCTTCTTTCTCTTTTGCAATGGCATCAAATCCACGATAGACAGGCACAACCTCAAAACCTATGTCTTGCATCTTTTTCAAATAAGGAGGAAGTTCTTCGCTTTCACAACTCGCCGGTGTTGTCAACAAATCAATATTCTTTATCACATTTGTATCCAGCACACTTTCAATATGTTTCGCTTTTTGGAACTCAATATTCATCTCGCCTCTCTGATAGTTGTATATTGTCTCCCTGCTTACACCTAATAAGTGTGCAAGTTGTGAGATGCTTATATTGAGTTCTCTCATCCGTTCTTGAAGCACATGGGGTTTTATCTCAGCAACAACCTTTCCTTTGAAAAAACGTTTTTCTGGAGCAATGTTATCCAAAAAATAATTTGAAAGTGTACCAACAGTTATTGCTTTTATGCCATATCTCTCATAAACAACTCCATCCTCTAATTCACGTACCTTTGTTTTTTCGCCAACAATGAGAGGTGTTGCACATAAACTTGCACTAATAGCTTTCAATTCTTTTGCCTGGCTTTCCCTGATGGAATCTATGTTTGAAAGCACTTTAAAAAGAAGAAGTGTAGCCCCCTTTTTTGCAGCTAAGTCAAAACAACTTTTTCTCTCAAGCGGTGCAAAGCAGGCGAACCCCGCTTTTTCAAGCGTGGCCACCAGCTTATCTTTTATGTTCATGCTACTTCTTTGATTTCTTTGATTTATCTCTTAGGTGCTTGCTACCGCATTTTCTACATCTTGTCGCCTTTTTCGGATTTGTAGCATTACACCTAATACATACCTTTTTCTCTAAACGGACATCTGATAAATCCTTTGGCATTTTCTCACCTAAAATATGGTATGGATTTTTAAATAAAGATGAGGAAAATATTATGCTCCTTGGGGTTTTTAAACCTATTTAATGCTCCGGTAGTCTAGTCCGGTTAAGGATACAGGCCTTTCGAGCCTGCGACCCGGGTTCAAATCCCGGCCGGAGCATTTTATATCAAGAGGAGGAGTAGATATGGGAACAAAAGGCAGCAAAAAAGGTGAAAAGTACAAGAAAACAGGCCATATGAGATGGAAATGGAAGAAAAAGAAGATGCGAAGAAAGAAGAGAGCGATGAAGAAGAGCTGATAGCGTAAGCAGGGGTGCCGGAGCGGACAAACGGGCAGGGCTTAGGACTCTGTGGCTTAGTGCCTTCGGGGGTTCGAATCCCCTCCCCTGCATTCAGGGGCCTTGTGCCCCTGTTGATTCGGAGATTTTGATGAAACTTTTGTAAAAAGTTTCTTCGAATCCCCTCCCCTGCACCAGCGTCTTGGGGGGAGCTGTGCTCCCCCCGAAACCCTGGGGTTCATCCCCCCTCCTAGTGGGCTGGTCGCCGAAGGCGAGCACCCACGCTCGTCGACGGAGCACCGTCGTTTGGATCCCCTCCCCTGCATTCACCAAATTATACATATGGTCGTTCGTAGTGGGATACAAGATCCCACTATTAGAAATCATTGGAGGAGGATAACAAACGCTCCCCTGCATGTAGTTACTTATACTTCTTTTCATAAAATTTGTTCATGCCAATCAAAGCCATAATTTTTGATTTTGATGGACCCCTAGCAAACAGCTACAAGCACTTGCATAAAGGGATAATCAAAACACTGAAAGATGACCCACGGATAAACAAAAACAAGCTGCGATTTCTTATTAAATCGCCAAGATTTTACTCCTTCTGGAAGAACGTGAACTGGAAGACATTTGTTAATGACATTTATAGGAGGTTTGGCATTTCTCTCTCAGAAAAGGAGGCTGCCAGAATAAAAGAAAAGATGATGGGGGTGATGGATAAGGAAATGGCAGACGCACCACTCTACAAAGATGTGCATAAAACAATAAAACAGCTCAAAAAGGACGGATATAAAATAATTATAGCATCGTACGCTCCAGAGGAGCGAATAAGACAGAAGCTTATGGAAGAAAACCTCTTAGATTATGTTGATGGAATTTTTGGCAGACAGGTATCTACTAATAGGATAGAACGAACAAAGCATGTAATCAACCATTTGTCAGGTTTGGGTATCAACCCAGAGGAGTGCCTTCTTGTTGGAGATATGCCAGATGATGTGCTGGCAAGTAGGAAAGTTGGAGCAATCAGTGCAGTTATTCTCAGAAAAAGATTTGGGAAGACAATTGTCCCAAAACCACTGTTCAAGAAGCGCAATCTAGAACCTGACTACTATATAAAATCACTTTCTGAACTCAAGAAGCTGTTAACTATATCCTAAAATGCTCGTTTAGTTCCCTGTACTTCCCCATATGCTTTTTGATGTACTCATTTGGATTTCTTAGATAGTTGTTGGTATGAGTTAGAAGTACGCTTTCAAATCTTACATCTATGCAAAAATGTATTTATATTCATTATTCTACCAATTGAGTTAAATATCCCTTTGGATAAACTATAATCATGCGAGGTAAATTTATAGTTTTTGAAGGTGTAGATGCATCTGGAAAAGCGACCCAGCAGAGGCTATTGGCAGAACGTTTAAAGAAAGAGGGCTATGATGTTGAGATTATTGATTTTCCAGATTATAATGCGCCCATAGGCAAGGCAATAAAGGAATTCCTCTTTGAGCGGTATGACATTGACAGAGAGACAGCATCCTTACTATATGCTGCAGATAGGAGACAACACTACAAGCAAATTACGAATTGGCTAAAAGAAGGAAAAATTGTTTTAAGTGACAGATACATCTATTCCAACATCGCATTCCAGCACGCCGCAGGTGTCTCTCTGAAATGGCTTTTTGAGATTGATTCTGTGAATGTCCAGGCAGATTATGTTTTACTTCTGGATCTGGACCCAAAGATATCATATATGAGAAAGAAACGGAGAGACAGAAACGAACGTGATTTGAAATACCTGACAAAGGTTAGGAAGATTTACCTAGATATGTGTGATGGTGTAATCCCTACTGATCCAACATGGGTAAAAATAGACGCGTCAAAATCCATTGAGGAGGTACACAATCAGATATGGGAAGAGGTGAGTAAATGGATACGGAAGTAATTGACATAAAATTGGATAAAGGGCAAGAAGTAATTGTTGGCCAGGGAAACTTCAGTTTGAAAACTACTGATGATATTGCAAGGGTTATGTTAACAAGTGCCCCAAATATCAAAGTCGGGGTTGCAATGAACGATGGCGGCATGAAGATAACACGAAGTAGTGGAAACGATGAAAAACTTGAAAAAAAGGCAGCTGAGATCTGTTATAGAATTGGTGCAGGTCATGTTTTTGTTGTTATTTTAGAAGGTGCATTCCCAGTAAATGTTCTGAACGATCTACAACATGTGCATGGTGTTTGTAGCATATATGCTGCAACAGCAAACACATTACAACTCATTTTGGTAAAGACGGAGCAGGGCAAGGGCATCATTGGTGTAGTGGATGGAGCAAGCCCACAGTCCGTGGAGGACGAGCCAACAAAGGAGGAGAGAAGAAAACTGCTGAGGAAGATAGGGTATAGGTTGGGTTAGTTATGTATATGTCAGAAGAAGAGGAAGTAAAATTAGTTAACAGAGGAATTGAGATTGAGATGCAAGATATAAAATCCGGCAAAATAAAGACAAAACCATACAAGAGGATTAGAAAGAAGTATGGATTTAGCGAAAAGTAAGGGAGAGCATGAGTAAACTCGAAGATCTACTTTCAAAGTACGGAATGCTTTTCTCTGAAGAATTAGGGATAGATGTTTCAAGGAAGCCATTTCAGTGGCTTTTAGCTTCTGTCCTTTTTGGTATGAGAATCAATACAACAATTGCCAAAAACACCTTTCTGGCTTACAAACGCAATGGATTAACAACACCAGAAGCGATATTAAATGCAGGATGGTATAAGCTAGTTAGGGTGCATGGTGAAGGAGGCTATGTCCGCTATGATGGAATGACTGCTGATTACATGTTAGATATTGCCAAGAAGCTTTTGGACGATTATGATGGAAACGTAAGAAAACTTGATGAGTTGAGCAAAAGCCCAAAAGAATTAGAAGAGAGACTTCTAGAATTTAGGGGGATTGGTCCAGTAACTGTTAGCATATTCCTTAGGGAGCTGAGGGGCATTTGGAAGAACGCAGATCCATTACCAACAAATGTTGAGATAATAGCGGCAAGGAAGCTAGGCATAACAAAAGCAAAGACAAGGGAAAAGGCACTTGATGCCATGAAAAGATTCTGGAAGAAAAATAAGATTAAAGGTTATGATTTCAGAAACTTTGAGGCTATGCTTGTTAGGATAGGACTCAAACTGAGACGAACATTACGGGCCCCATAGCAGAATATGTTGCATACTCTAAGTCTTTCTCTGGATAAACTTTTGTCCCTCCATAGATTGCATGGGGGTCATTAACAATGATTTTTCCTCTTTTGAAGCCAACAGCAATGACATCAATTTTACTACCACTCTCTAAAAACGTTATGTAACTCCTCAAAGTTCTTTTTATATGAGTATCTTTCCCTCTTTTATTCTTCTTTTCATGTCCCTGATAATTTTATCATTGTTCATTGTCTTATATTCTGGAGCAAAATAATCTGGATTACATCCAACTATTTTACATTTTAGACCGTTTTTTATAAGAAATGTACCAAGATCTGCAATATATGTTCCTTCGCTTTTATACACTTTCATGTGTTTTAGAATTGTATCGTTAGCTCTCTTCCATAGTAATCCAAAATCATTTTCATACAATAAACACCACATAACATAGAGCCTTTTGGTTGTCTATAGATTGGCACATTCAGCTTCATCTTTGGCCATCCTTGTCAAAAATCCCCAACAATTCCTCCAAATCTTTAATAGTATAATCGGGTTTAACTCCTTTCATTCCCTTTGTATGTCTCCCTTTTAACAAAACAGTAAGCGCAATTCCAGCATCTTTTGGCCCTTTAATATCTTCCAAAACCATGTCCCCAACAAATGCTGTTTCCTTTGGCTTAACTCCAAGCTTCTTCATAGCAACCTGATAGATTTTTTTCTTTGGCTTTCTAACACCGACATCCCTTGAATATACTTCAACATCCATATATCTACTTATACCAAATCGTTTGGCATCTATGGGATTTGCCTTGCTAGTACAATTACTTACTATGCCTAATTTGTAACCTCTTTTCTTCAACTCCCGCAGTACTTTTAGGGCATTCTTCTTTTTCCACATTTTAACATTCTTCCTGTTCAATCGCAGCAAAAATCTCTCTGGGTCTTTTACCTTAACCTTCAACCATTTCCCACATACCTCTTTTGCACTTAATTCTATTCTCTTTGCATGCTTTACTTTACAGTACTCATTATATCTTTCTATGTACTTGTCTGTGTAATCAGTGTATTCATAGTCTGTCAATGTTCCCCCAAAGTCAAAAAGAATTGCTTTTATCAATGTTACACCTCTAGCACTGTATACTTTCCTCTTCCAAGTATGAAATGATTTCTGGTTACATGATATAATGGATTTAGTTTTGTGCGCAGTTTCCATTTTTCCTTTGAAAAGACCTTTTTGTTTACATCTGCCTCAACAACTTCACCAATGATCAAGATATGGTCGCCAGTTTTCTTTTTCCATCTGAAAACACATTCTAGATTAGTTTGACATTCCTTAATTCTGTATGGTTTAACTTTTTTTGGTTTTATGGGGGTTAATCCACTATGCTTGAATTCATCTTCAACCTTCTTCCCACAAGACCATACCTTATCAACAATGTCAGGAGAGGGAATACTAACAACAAATTCTTTTGTTTTCATTATGTTTTTGTAGGTATCCGTTTCTTTTCTTGTGCCGAAGCACACCATGGGTGGTATATGTGAGCAAGTGGCAAAAAATGCGAAGGGAGCAACATTTTTCTTTTTCTTTTCGTCTATTGTTGAAACCAATACAACAGGTGCAGGCGGTGTCGCATATACAACAAGGTTTAATGGCAATTTCATGTTCACACCAAGTATTCATCTGCTGGTTGATTTCCAGGTATTCTTATACAGATCATTGCCTTTTTCTTCTTCCCTTTGTTATCATACTCATGTACCTCTCCTTCTTTCCATATATCTATGTTCCCCTTCTCATCTATAATAATCTCCTTCACAATTCTGTGATAATGTTTTGGTATTGTCTTGTTTGCATATAACACAATCTTGCTAAGCTCAAATTCAGGATTTTGTTCAATTACTTCCACATAACCCCATGGTTTCTTTATCTTCATGATATCACCTGCACATACTTCCAAAACATTTGTTTTTCATCTTACATAGACAACATGCCTTTTTATGTACAACCATAAATATCAACACAAGCAATATATAACTCATAGTTAATCCGAAGATATATGCAGAAAATCCAACAATATTCTCATAGATCATTGCGATTAACGGAACACCCATAATTACTGGCCAAGTTACTCCTGCAATTTTTGCCCCTAATTCGTAATTTCCAGATTTTTTTCTAAAAAGCATTGCAGATAACTTACCCCATCCTGTTGAACACCATTTTCCATAATAGTAACAATGCGTGCATATCTCTTTCCTCAACACAATGTACACTACCAGCAATGAGCCTAATAGGTACAAATATGCTAAAACAGAGTTGAAGAGAGATATGCCTATAAAACCTATACCTAGAACAACCAAAAGGTTTACATTTGTTATAAGTGCCCAGTATCTTTCATATTCATTTTTCATTTCTAACACCATCTATAAATGTTTTCATCTCATCTGTGATTCTTTGGAGCTCTTCCTGTGGTATATGTTTTGTGGCATCTACACCATAGTACTCTCCCATAACCATATGCGTCATTGCTATCTCTTCTGGATACATCTGAAAGTGCAGGTGTTGCGGCTGTGTTCCGTTTTCCATCCCACAGAACAGAGTCACACCTCTTGTCCCATACTTCTTTTTCAATATCTTCCTCATGAATTCTATTTCGTCAATGAGGTACAACTTTTCCTCATCTGTAAGGTCTTCTAGGTTTGGAACGCATTTTTTTGGAAGTATCAAGATATGCCCTGCTTTTACTGGGTTTATGGACATAATGGTATATGCGTATTTATTCTCATGCACTACCCTGTTCCTTCTATGCTCCTTACACAGCACGCACTCACTCATTTATCCACCTCTCTATACTCAACCTTGTTGCTAGTGATGTATTTTCTGGAAGATTATTTAATGAAAACCAACCCATCTTCTCGTGCTTTTCCGGCTCCATTATGTTCGGTGTGCCATTAATAGTACACACAAATGGTGTTGTGACCCAGTGCTGATTATCTACTATATGATCAACTGCCTTTAGTTGTTTTATCGGTTTGCACGTTACTCCTAGTTCCTCTTCTACCTCTCTTGTGATAGCATCAGCCAGTCTCTCGTTAAATTCCACACGTCCACCGGGAATCATCCACTTACCTTTTTCTGGCGCTTTTTTTCTCAATAGCATGAGCAATTCGTTTTTGTCATTGAATATCAGGGCACCTACCCCTACTCCTATATAGTCAATCCCCGGTCTCATAGTTTTCACTTCCATATCCGAACCCCTCTGCTAATGTTAATAGTTTGTCAATCTCGCTACCTTTTTCTATTGTAATCTCCTTTTCATCCTTGATGTATTTATCCATAAGCATGGCGATGAAGTCATAGATTGTTCCCATGACATCACCCAATGTTTCTACTGAGGAGCATCGCGATGCGCCGGTCCATGCGCATTATGGACTAGTGGACCTGCCGGGATTTGAACCCGGGACCTCTCGCACGCCAAGCGAGCACTCTTCCAGCTGAGCTACAGGCCCTTGAGTGGTACCTTGTGTACCACGATGCGCCGGTCCATGCGCATTATGGACTGAGCTACAGGCCCATCCAATATTTTTACAAGCATATCTATATAAACTTGATTTTTCAAAAGAATAACATGGCACTTATTCTAAAAGGAAGGGTTGTTTCTGGCTCAAAAGAGGGGGCATATTTCATCAGTAAATATACTGATAAACTTGAAAAGATAACAAAGTTCCACCCCTTTCCAGGTACACTCAATATAGAGTGTAATGTTGCTCCAAATTACCCATCGCGGGGGCACTTCATATCAAGCTGGACAGAGGGGGGCAAGAGGTTTGGAGCAGTTTGGTTGTATCCATGCATACTGCTGAACACAAGGGGATACGTTATTGTGCCAGAGATGGCAAGGCACGCACCAAATATCATTGAGGTCATATCCCCCTATTGTCTAAGGCATAAATTTAATCTAAAGGATGGGGATTATCTGGAAGTTGAGGTTGAGGAAGTAAAAGCATAACTTTTTATTGCATGACTCTCTATCTTTTATCATGAGCCACATAAGCGAACTCCCAGTTACAAAACTCATGAAGAAGAAGTTTGTCAAACTAAAACCTAATGACTCCATAAAAAAGGTATTCAAGTTATTTTCTGAGAAGAGGGTAAATTCAATACCTGTGTTTGAAGGAAAAAAGTTCATTGGTGAAGTCCACAAACTAGACCTCCTAAAACTTGTTGTAAATCCAAGGAAGATGCCATTTGAGCAAGTTATAAAGTTCGGTGTAAAAGCGGATTTTGGTTATTATGCCAAGAAGGTTTCAGATATCCTGACAAGACATGAGACAACAATCAATGCTGATGCAACAGTTGGGGAGGCTGCGATGATGATGTTGGTTGAGGGCGATTCTCTGATCCCAGTTGTGAAGGACGGGAAGATAATAGGTGTGATAACAGAGCAGGACATAGTAAATGCAATATTCAGAAGAATGAAGAAGTGATAATATGGAGTTCCTTTTGGATCTTGCGTTAATTCTCATTTTTACTAAACTATTCGGTGAATTTTTTGAACGCATTGGGATGCCTGAGCTTCTTGGAGCAATCCTAGCAGGATTTGTCTTTGGTCCTGTGCTTGGTATAGTTGACATAACAAACATAGAGGGATTTGGTCAGATAGGCCTTATCCTCTTGCTTTTTGTTGCTGGTTTTTCTGAGGTTGATGTTGAACAGATGTTAAAAGACAAAAAAGCAGGCATACTCATTGGTGTATTTGACTCTATATTGCCCCTAGCTGTTGGGTTTTACTTTTCTAGTTACTTTGGATTGCCCTTTACAACCTCTCTTTTCATTGGTGTTGCATTGGCAGCAACATCCATCTCCATATCGCTTGGGGCATTTATTGAGAAGGGAAAACTGAATACGCGAGTGGGTCGCTCTATATTAGGTGCTTCAGTTGTTGATGACATCATAGGCCTTCTACTGCTAGCGATTGTTGTTTCAATAGGCAAAAGAGGGACTCTACCTTCCATCTCTGATATTGGTGAAATAGTATTTGGCATTGGATTGTTTGCAGTCATATTTCTTGTTGCAGCAGTTGTCTTTCCCGTACTTGTGAAATACAGCAGAAAGTTTGAGGCAGATGAGGCCCAATTCTCCACTGTTATTGTGCTGGTTATTTTACTGGCATTTCTTGCAGAGAAACTCGGACTGTCAACCGTGCTGGGCGCATTTCTCGGTGGATTACTCCTCTCAAAGGTATCCCAACTTGCAACAAAGTCCTTCCTTGAAAAACTGCACGTCGTTTCTGAGGGAATCTTCATCCCCATGTTCTTTGCATGGGTTGGACTGAAGATTGTTTTAGACCCACAGGCAATCAGCTTTTTTACACTTGGTTTGATCATCCTGGCGATACTTAGCAAGTTTATAGCTGCATACATATCTGGAAAAATAAATAGGTTTAACAACGATGAATGTTTGGCATTAGGCGTAGGCATGATACCAAGGGGAGAGGTTGCATTAGTCGTTCTGATTTTGGGCATGCAGTTGGGGGTTATCCCAGACTATGTCTTCTCATCATTCATGCTCTTAATCTTTATTTCGGTATTCTTGACACCTCTTTTGCTCTCTCCGATTCTCAAAAGGAGATTGCCTAGATAAGCTCTAATCCCATAAACTTTTTATTCTCCTATTTGTTCTATACCTATGGTGATATTGTGAGAATAGGCATTATTGAGGTTTTAGGGGCAGAAGAGGTAAATGACGTTCTGGAGAAAGAATTTGAGAAGGAGGTATCCACTGTAGAGATAAAGCGTTTACTTGTACCAACAATAGATGATGCAGCATTGGGTGCAAAGAAACTGTTTGAGGATGCAAACTGTGATTTTGTTGTCATTGGTTATGCTCTAGAAGAAGGAGAAAAGCTGTCACAGGCATTTCAATATTCTGTACTAAAGGCTCAATACGACTTTAAAAAGCACGTTTTTAGGGTGATAGTGCCTCATGACCAGGATATAGAACCATATGCGAAAGCAGCAGCAATGGAGATTATAAGATACTTCTATAAGCCTTCTGAGTTACAGAGAGAAAAGAGCACATTGGCAGAAAATCAACAAACAACGGAAACATTTAATCCATTTGCGATGTTTGGGTGATTAGATGCAGAAATGCGATGATGTTTCAGTAGTTTTTGTTACTGCTCCAACGTTGACAGAAGCCAGGTTAATAGCGAAGACTCTTATTGCAGAAAAAAAGGCAGCATGTGTTCAAATACAAAAGGTTGAATCGTTTTTCAAATGGGAAGAACAGTTGAAAGAAATTGAAGAGTACCTGATTATAATAAAGGCAAAAACATCAAGGCTTGATGAGATTGAAGACCATGTAAAGCAGTATAGTACGTATGATACACCAGAGATCATATCACTACCAGTGCAATACGGGAGTAAGGATTATCTGGATTGGGTTAGGAGTCATTGAAATCATTCAGTTTTCTTTGGTACTTTTTATCCTCAATCCTCTTGGACGTATCCCAACTCTTTCTTACTTCAGGAGGCATCTTTCCATGCTCCTCAAAATAACTATTAAGGAATTTCTGAGTTAATGGGTCGCTTGGATATCCACTGCCGATCTCCCCATATCTTTTTTTCAGACGTTCAATTACTTTATCTCTTTCAACTTTAGCAATTATAGATGCTGCTGAAACTATTGGATGATTAACATCTGCTTTGTGTTCAACAACCAACTCAAACTCTTTTCCTAAGTACTTATGTAATCTTCTGACAAATACACTCGTATCTGTGTCTGGGCAATCCACAATTATCCGTTTTGGTTTTTCCTTAAAACTTAAAACAAGTTCTGCAATCTTTTTTGCTTCAACCTCATTTAAGCTCATTATAGAACGTAGCCCATCTATTTCTTTTGCAGGGATTTCAACAAAATGTACCTCTTTCGCTACCTTTCGTATCTTATCAGCAAGTTCTTCTCTTCTGCTGGGGCTCAGCATCTTTGAATCCTTGCATCCCATCTCGGAGTAGGTAATGCTAGCATTTTCTGTGTCTAGTACGCCTGCGATAATCATGGGTCCTATAACTGGACCCCGTCCTGCTTCATCAATGCCCAAGATAAGCATTACACCAACGCCTTTTCTGATTTTTTCATGTCAAATCTAATTTTAAAAAGAGCAATGAGTACAACTGCCAGCAATAGCATATATGTGTTCCAAAACAAGGAGAACGGCTTTACATTATAGAACATCAGAAAAGAATACAGCCAAGAAACAAAAACAAGTAGCATTACAACCATCTCAAACCTACAAACATTTTGTATATACCTACTTACTCTTTTTTCCATATTTTTTTCCTCCTTATAATTGTCCCTCTATACTTATGTGGATGATACCAATATGTGTCAACAACCTTTATGCCTGCTTTTTCAAAGCATCTTCTTGTCCAATCATTTCCAGTTATTGCCACATCTACATGAACTTTATCCAAGATTTGCTTTACCCATTTTTCATCATCGTTTACGTCTGGGATAGGTATAACCTTAATTCTTGGAAATTTCTCTTTAATCATTCTTACTCGTTCTTCATAGGAGTATGGGTTACGCAAGGTCCCAGATTCCTGGCTGCTTCCTATGCCTATGATAACCTCGTCATAATCCTTCAATGCCTGTTTTATGGCATGTATGTGTCCTTTGTGCAGTGGTTGGAACCTTCCTACAAAGATTGCAGTGGTCATACATTAATTTCTCGTTCTGTATTAAAAACCCCTTTCTCTTGGCAATAAGTTTTTAAACATTACAGTTAAAATATAACTGATGTTATCCACCTCTTTTGCGGGGATAGAGCTAGAAAACCCCACAGTTTTAGCAGCAGGCATTCTCGGGACAAGTGCTGCAATCCTAAAACGGGTTGCAGATTCTGGTGCTGGTGCAGTTACTATAAAGTCTATTGGGCCGAAAAAGAGGGAAGGCCATTCTAACCCCACGGTGCTGTTTTTTGATTCATATCTTATGAATGCTGTTGGTCTTCCAACCCCTGGGTATAGAAATATGGAAAGAGAGTGGGAGGAATTAAAAGAAATTAATGTACCAGTTATCGCTAGTATCTATGCCAGTTCCATAGAAGAGTTTGTAGAAGTCGCGCAATATGTAGCGTCAAGAAAACCAGATGCAATTGAGCTGAATATAAGTTGCCCCAACACAAAAGCGCACGGAATGTTGTTCGGAAAAGACCCAAGTATTGCACACGATGTTGTTTCTCAAGTAAAAGAAGTCACTAATAATATTCCGATATTTGCAAAACTCACCCCAAACACTGACAGGGTTATAGAAGTTGCTAGGGCGTGTGAAGAAGCAGGAGCTGATGCTATAGTAGCATTTAATACATGGGGTCCTGGTATGTACATTGATATAAACACAAGAAGACCAGTACTCCACTACAGAACAGGAGGGGTCTCTGGCCCAGCGGTGAAACCACTTGTTGTCAAAGGCATTTACGAATTGTACGAACATGTATCACTACCCATCTTAGGAGTAGGAGGCATTACAAATGGTAATGATGCAATAGAGATGATTATGGCTGGCGCATCCGCTATTGGCATAGGCTCTGCTGTTTACTACAGAGGAATAGATGTGTTCAAGAGGATATGTGATGAGATGCAGGGGTGGATGTTAACCCATGACTACAAGAGCATAAAGGAGTTAGTAGGGGTTGCACATGAATGATGTAACAAAAACCTACAAAATCTTGGAGATAAAACAGGAGACCCCAACAATAAAAACATTTACATTGGATACTGCTTTGGAGGGCACACCAGGACAATTTGTTATGGTATGGGTTCCAGGTGTTGATGAAATCCCCATAAGCATTTCTAATTTTGATCCATTACAAATTACTGTCAAAGAGGTGGGGGAAGCAACAAAAGCATTACATAAGAAGAGGATAGGTGATTACATAGGCATAAGGGGGCCATACGGAAATGGATTTGGGTTGGTTGGAGAACGAGTTTTAGTAGTTGGTGGTGGCGTAGGTATTGCTCCTTTACGAACCCTTATGAAAAATAAAAATAAACAGTTCACAGTTGTCTTAGGAGCACAGACGAAGTCGGAGATATTTTTTGAGGAAGATTTCAAAAGAAATGCCGATGTTTTTGTATGCACAGATGACGGAAGCTATGGAAAAAAGGCATTTGCAACCCAACTTGCTGAGGAGTTGATACAGAACAATAGATATGATATGGTTGTAGCATGCGGTCCAGAAATTATGTTGAAGTATCTATTCGGAATAACTGAGAAACATAAAATCAATGCTCAGTTCTCCATGGAAAGATGGATGAAATGTGGTGTTGGTTTATGTGGCCATTGTAGCCTAGACCCTACTGGTTGGAGGGTATGTAAAGAAGGCCCTGTATTCAGTTCAGAACAACTGAGAAAAGTAACGGAGTTTTTCAGATATAAGAGAGACCAATCTGGTACAGAGGTAGAACTATGAGTTTCGTGTTGAAGAATTGTAGGATTATAAAGAATGGAAGAGTGGTGGAAACCGACATAGAGATTGAAAACGGCAAAATAATTAAGGTTGCAAAAGGTCTGCATGCTGATGAAGAGAGGGACGCGAAAAGGAATATAGTTCTACCAGGTTTAATTGATTCACATGTGCATTTTAGGTATCCAGGACACGAATATAAAGAGACGTGGGAAACAGGCTCTAGGGCTGCTGCAAAGGGAGGCGTAACAACTGTTTTAGATATGCCAAATAACGCCCCATCATGCAAGACATTATCTATTTTAGAGATGAAACGAAAGAAAGCCAGCAAAGATTCAATTATTGATTTTGGATTCCATTTTGGCGCAGCGCCAGATAACTTTGATGAGATTAAAAACGCGGAGAACATAGCATCCGTGAAGGTATATATGGGCAGCACAACCGGAACTTTACTTTTAGATGATGACGGAAAACTTTTAGAGCTTTTTCAGATACTTTCTAGTAAAGACATCATAGCAACTGTCCATGCTGTAAATGACCAATTAATGAATCACTTTGTGAAAATCGCGAAAAGCATTGCAGAGGCAGACCCATCTATACATTGCTTTATAAGGCAAAACATATGTGTTGCAGAGCCAGCATCAAGAGCCGCTATCCTTGCAAAGCATGCAGGCGCGAGGTTACATATCACGCATATGAGCACAAGACAAGAACTTGAGGTTGTTAAGCTTGCAAAGCAGAATGGGTCCCCAGTGACTTGTGATGTTACTCCTCATCATCTCTTCTTCAATTCAGATAAGATGCGAACCCTAAAAAACTTTGCGAAGATGAACCCATGCCTGAAAAGTGAAGCTGATAGGCAAGCAATGTGGTATGGCTTAAAAGCGGGACTTATTGATATTGTTGCCACAGACCATGCTCCTCATACAATAGAAGAAAAAGAGAGGGATTATTGGTATGCCCCCTCTGGTGTCCCAGGCGTAGAATATAGATTGCCATTAATGCTTGATGCTGTAAACAAAGGCATCATTGACCTTGCTCTACTACAAAAGGTATGCTGTGAGAATCCTGCCAGGATATACAGAATAAACAACAAAGGGAAGATTGAACCAGGATACGATGCTGACCTTGTTGTTATTGACATGAACATGGAAAGAACAATAACGAAGGATGACATAGTATCAAAGTGTGGGTGGAGCCCATATGAAGGTATGACACTAAGAGGATGGCCCATACAAACATATCTACGCGGAAAGTTAATATATGATAATGGAGAATTCTATCATGCAGAAGGAAGAGAAGTTTCCTATTCGCGAGGTGTTTGAGATGGAGGATTATAAAAAAGAATTCGCTAAGTTACTTGCAGATACAGGCGCGCTATTCTTTGATGAAGGTTTGATCCTAAAAGACGGGAGACCAACGCCCTATTTTGTTAATATGGGGAAATTTAAAACAGGCAAATTAAACTTTCTTTTGGGTACGTACTATGCAGATATGCTCGTTAGTAAAGGCATTGCTGATAACATTGATGTTATCTTTGGACCATCTTACAAAGGAAGTGCAATAGCAAACGCAACTGTCGCAGCCCTATGGGTAAAACATAGCATAGACAAAGCATTTGAGTATGATAGAAAGGAGGCTAAGACCCATGGAGATGCAAGTAAGTCTGCAAAGCTTTTCGTAAATGGTGCATTTTTTGACGGTTGCAAAGTATTTTTGGTTGATGATGTAGGTACTTCTATGAAAACAAAATACGAAGCAATTGAAAAGTTGAATGCAGAGAGCGAAAGAAAAGGTATAAAAATAAATTTGGTTGGCGTTGGCATAGGAGTAGACAGAGAGCAAACAACAGCGGTTTATGATGAAAACGGAAATGTCATACTAAATGCCAGAGGAGAAGACGCCATAGGCGACTTTATGAAAAAGACAGGTATTCCTGTATACTCTGTTGTGGGTATAAGAGAGGTGATAGATTACCTATATGCAGAGAAGTATCCAGTCCTAGTTAACAAAAAGAAACAGCCAATCCCAGAGGAGATAAAGAAGGAATTTGATGAATATATGAAAATATATGGAGTAGAGAGGTGAATGATATGAACTTTGCGGATCTTCTAATACAAAAGATTGAGGAAAGGAACAATCCAAGTGTTGTTGGGTTAGACCCAAGGATTGAAAACATACCCTCTTCCATAAGGGAAGAAAAAGCCAACAAATATGGAGATACAGCACAGGCAGTTGCTGCAGCGTTTCTTGAATTTAATAGAGGAATCATAGATGCAGTTCACGATATTGTTCCAGCAGTCAAGCCACAAATGGCATTTTATGAGCAATATGGTCCTTATGGCGTTGAGGCATTTATTGAAACAGTAAAGTATGCCAAATCAAAAGGTTTGGTTGTGATAGAGGATGCAAAAAGAAATGATATTGGGAGCACTGCTGTTGCATATGCAAACGGCCATCTTGGAGAAGTAGCAACATGTAAAGGGAATAAAATAGCAATTTATGGCGTAGATGCCATTACAGTAAATGCCTATTTAGGTACAGATGGAATAAAACCATTTGTTGATAACATAAAAGAACACGGCAGAGGTTGTTTTATCCTCGTGAAAACATCAAACAAGAGTTCAGGAGAATTACAAGACCTAAAATTGCAAGATGGTAATACTGTTTATGAGAAGATGGCTCAGCTTGTGAACCAGTGGGGGGAAGGAACAGAAGGAACACTCGGATACTCATCTGTTGGAGCAGTTGTCGGTGCGACATATCCACAAGAAGCAAAGCGTTTAAGGGAAATCATGCCAAAGGCAATCTTTCTTGTTCCTGGTTATGGCGCACAGGGAGGAGGCGCTGATGATGTCTTGCCTTGTTTTAACCCAGACAAAAGAGGAGCGATAGTGAACAGCTCAAGGGGCATAATTTTCGCATACCAGAGAAGAGAGGGATTTACAGAGGAGCAGTATAAAGAAGCAGCAAGGGCAGCAGCAGAGGATATGAGGGATGATCTCAGGAGGGCATTAAATCTATGAATGTAATCAGAAAGGCAGGTAGACAGAGAGGTTTGGAATGTTTCTCAAAAAGTCCTTGCAGATGCAGTTAGAGGGTATAGGTTGATTATTGCTGAGGAGGATAAAGAGAACCCAGAGTTGATTGGATACCTTTTGTTACACAAGAAAGATGATGATGTGTGGCATATCCACACATTAAATGTTTTGGATTCATATAGAAAAAAAGGAATAGGTTCAAAGCTTGTTGAAAAAGCGATACAGCATGTAAAAAACAGAAAAGGCAATACAATACTTGTACAGTCAGATATACTCGCACATGGATTTTGGCGGAAAAAGGGATTTGAGAAGAAAGGCAAATATTATGTATTAAGGCTCTAAGGCGTTTTTCTTTCCCTGTATCTGGTTTTCTTAAACGCTGCCTGGACAGACTTTGCAATACTCATAGCAATGGTGTCTTTCTGATGGTCCGAGATACCTGGTATTGTGCTTTCTCCTCGGAGTTCCTTTGCCTTTTTCTTTACCCTCTTCCAGAGATGTGCAACACGTTCTGCCCATTCTCCCATGCTACCACCTATTTTAATTCCTCTGTCTTTAAATGCCTTTTCACTAATGACACAATGTATTCTCCTTTTTGCGGAGCCCTCTCAAGTATCTTTTTTCTGGCAACATCAAAAAATGCATTAATGTTCTCCCTTCCTGTTACAATCCCCTCCTTTTCTGCGCTGTGAGATATTAGCTTTGCGATCTCTCTTGCCAATACATCAGCAGCTTCCTCTTTCTTTGGGCTGTATATGCTTTTGCTTACATAATATACCTCTGGCTTTTCCTTTTCTTCAACTGTGAAGTTAGACAAGTCCCCATCTAACACCCAACCCGTTTTTCCAAACGCAGTAAGCATATGGTCAATTGCCCTCCCCACATGTTGCCTTAGCTTTCCCTGTTTGATCTCCTCCTCTGTAAATATCTTCCTCCACAGGTCTTCACCTTTATATTCCTCCCTTGTTATAAGCCCTCCTCCAACAAACACAAAATCAATTATCCTTGAGATGGGTATATGCTTGGAAAGTGTTTCGTCTACCTTCATCCTTTTCTCAATTTCAAGTGTTGGTTCACGCGGGTGTTTTATAACCACACCATCTATAGTTTTATGTACTGTATGTTTGTCTGTTGATGCTAGGTACTCTCCAGTTATGGCAACATCTTTTATCTTGTGCACCAATCCCAATTTATCAATCTTACCAAATATCTTGTCCAAGAGGGATGGTCTTCCTACAACATATAAGGGAACCTTTATGTCAGGTGGTGGCTCTACTGGTTTTAGTGTTGTGGATGATACCTTTGCCTCCCCTTTTTTTAAATCCTTTATCTTCCATTTTTCCTCATGTAGATTTATCCCAGCCTTTTCCAATTCCTTATATCTGTTGAGCAGGGACTCCATCTCGTTTATAATCTCCTTTGCAGTTGATTGTGGATACTCATCATATATCCTTCTTTTGACATATTCTTTTAACTTCTCATAAACATGTTCCTCACCAGTTACCTTTTTCTCCTTTATTCTTGCATGGTCAAGTTGTGTAGCAATCATCCCAGCAGTAAAAAAAGGGACTTGTTCTTTGTTTATGTGCTCGCCTGGTACAATTATGCCTCTGTCTATATAGACAACATCATACTTTCTGCCTGATCTTGATATGTTGTCCAGGAATGTTCTCAATGTGTTTATCCTGGTTTTGTACTCATTCTGTACGTAATCTGGAAGGTATTTGAAATCAATCTTTTCTGTTTCCCCCTCCAAATCCTCTAATGTCTTCTGGAGTTTCTCCCTTAGATATACATCAGCCTCTCTTACAACAAAATTCGTCTGCTTTCCATCAATCACATATCCCTTTTTGGATGCAACATCAATGATTGCATCCAACTGTTTTTTTATAATCTCTTCAAAGTCTCCTCTTCTGATTGCATCCTCATCAAACTCAATCCTAGACAAGTCATATGGCCCCTCATACGTTTCTGTCACTATTGCACCGTGTTTCTTATCTATAAATGGGGTGTACACAGGAATAGATGTTAAGATGACACTCCCAACCTCCATAAAATGCTTTGCTTTCTTCATGGTTTTTCCTATATCCAATGATTCCTTGATAGTGTCAGAGGTAGGGAATTTTGCGACAATGGGCCCTCTTGCTTCTTCATAGTCCCTGAGTGCCATATCTTTTATGAAACCAATACCTTCTCTTCTAAGCCCATGCTTTGTTGTAAATACATGGTATTCATTGCCTGAACGTATGTATTTATCTACCTGGATAAAAGTAGCAAAAGGTTCTGGAATCCTCTTTTCCTTTAAGGATTCTGGAATCTCCTTAAAAGGCTCTGCCTTCTTCTTAAATACCACAACAATATTATTGCAGAATTAGTTATTAAATCTTCTGCAATTGCTCAATGAGGAACTTTTTTACGCCCTCATCATCTGGGATACCTATGCCCCCTTTATACCTCTTGTTTCCGTTTGGCATAAAGTAGCCCTTTGAGAGGCTTATAAATTCGTTGTCCTCAACCTTCTTTCTTGCGATTTCTATAAAGTTGTTGTTTCCATATCTATATTCTTGTACAGATATTGTTGTGTATTCAACCATTCTAAACTCCTCCATAATGCAGTGCTCTAATTGCTACATTTGGGGTTTAAAAAGCATGTGGTTTATAAAGGATGGGATACATAATTAAAAGAGCTTTATAAAGAGGCGGTTTCTATGGAGAACAAGTATAATATAAAAATAGTAAACATGGTTGCATCTGCAAATTTTAATATAAATCTAGACCTCTTTGCGCTGGCAAGGGAGGTTGATACAGTAGAATACGAGCCAGAGCAGTTCCCAGGCGCTATTCTGAAGCTGAGCAACCCAAAAACAAGCCTCCTATTGTTCAAGAATGGAAAGGTTATATGCACTGGCGCCCGCTCTGAGAAGGATGTTGAGAAAGCGCTCAAGAAGACCATAGAAATCATAAAGAAGTTTGCAGCATGATTTTTATACTGCTATTGCCTTCTATGTAGTCAATGGTACGCAGATGGAAAACAGGCATAAAGGGGTTAGATGAGCTGTTGAGCGGGGGCATTCCAGAGTCATCTCTTATTGGTTTAGTTGGAAGCCCCGGCACTGGAAAAACAACATTTGTTATGCAGATGACCTATAACGCGCTCAAGGAAGATATGCCTGTAATCTATGTAGTAACTGGTTACCCTATAGATGAGTTCAAGGGGAGAATGAAGGAGGAGGGATATCTCCTAAAATCATTTAAAAAGAATATATGCTTCATAGATGCGTTCTCATGGAGGCTGCCAAATGCAAGAAAGGACGAGCACACACTCAGCTCATTAACTGCCTTGAACGATCTAAACGCAATGATAAAAAATGCCATAGTTGATTTACAAATGGATACTAGTCCTGGGCTCATAGCAATTGATTCATTATCAGATTTCCTGTTGTATAATGACCCAACAAGTGTGTACAAGTTTCTCCAACTCCTTTCTGGTTTAGTGAAGGCATATACCTCTGTTGGTATCGTGGTTATTGAGCAAGGATTGCATGATGAGCAGGTACTAAAGACCATTGAATACATTACAGATGGAACCTTAGAGCTGAAGATGTTTGGCGATAAAAGAATGGGCAGAATAAAACGAATGAAGGACACTGCTCACCCGTTAGATTGGGTTGAGTTTGAACTCGGAAAGGAAATTATTATAAAAGTGAATGGCGATTTATTGTTTAAACATGGGATGATAAAAAAACCCAGGTGATATTATGAATGGCATATGTGATGTTGGAGCATTTGAGACATGTATATACGCCCTCTACTTTGTGAGCTTTGTACTGAACATTATAGCAGTATATTATGCATGGCAGTTCCGCAAATGGTATGCAGAGGAGGTTGGGAGGGCATTGAAGTTTATATGTTACTCATTCACGCTTCTTCTGGTTATCTACGTGACTATTGGGCTTTCTATTATCTACAGTCAGGTAGAATATGGCGTTGTTTTGATGCCGCAGATAGATAATTCATGTGTTCCATGGTTATTAATACCATGGATCCTTATGTCACTAGTTGCAAGCGCACTCCTGTGGAAAGCGAGTACAATTATGAGAGACATGGCTGAACGTATTATTGAAAAGGAAAAACAGGATAGAAAACGAAAAGCCAGGAAATCAAAGCCCAAGTGAGGTTGGGATTTGCCCTACCTCATTATCCTGCTTTTGACGGCAGGGTGAGAGATTTCCTCTCGCCTTAACCGCTTGACGCTTACGCGTCAATTGGTTTCCTGGTTTCGGACAAGCCTACACCAGGACCGTAACCTACTCGCAGGAACTTGAGTTGCTCTTCCCTGGCTCGTTTCCAGGCATCTGAGCTTAAGCCAAGCAGGATGTTTCTTCCTGCTTAGTCACCTCCGTTTGGGGGAACACATGGTTCCGACCTACTCCGGAGAGCTTAAGTTGCTCTGCCTGGATCCCCGGATTTCAGAGCTCAGGCGTCGGAGCATTTTGCTCCAACACTTAGGCTTGGTTCGGTGTGAGATGAGGAGCCATGAAGGCCCTCTTCAGTGACCTACTACAAGCACCTGAGTTGCTCAATCCGGGGGGCAATACTAGTGGAAATCTTATTATAAAAATATATCGTGCAAAAAATATATCTACTCATTTTTTAGTTATCTCTTCTGAGTGCATTTGTAAATACTTCTCTAACCCAACTCTTCTCTTTGAGAAAATCCCGTAGGAAATGCTCAAAATACTGTTTGTTTACAAAAAGCACACCATTGTATAATGCCCACCGTGATGGAGTGTCTAGTACATCAATACTGTAATCAACAAGACCTATGGGCAGAACTGTATGGTCCATTCCTGTTGCAATAGAGAATGCCTTTCCAAGGTATCCAGCACCACAGCATTGCAAAAACAGGTCATCAGCGCTATTAAGAACATTACTACCTGCAACCATGAGCATACCGTTATTATCAAATCTCAGCTGCTTCTCTGTGCCTTTCTGTGTCTTTTCTTCTATGGAAAGCGCGGCCCAATGGTCTGGTTTCCACGCAAATATATCTACTTCATAGGTATATGAGCGCCTCGGCAATGCCTTGTTCTTTTCAATCCATACCCTTGCCTCTGTGCTATTGTTGTTTTTTATAAAATCAGAGATTGTACTCTGCTTTAATCTGTGAATATAGTTCATCCCATACTTTTTTAGGATATTAACTATCCTCAATTCCTCTTCCAGTCCCAAACACTCACCAGCGGCCCTTGTTACTTAAACACATCTTCTGTTTATAAATATTATGGACTTAGCCCACATTTAAATATATAAAACGCTTTTCTATACTTATGAAGCGCATAAAGAAGAAATTAAGGAATATACAATGGGCAGTTTTTATTATTGTGCTCTCTTTGATCATATTTGCTATTGCTGTTTATTGGATAAGCGGCAGCCCAACCACCTACAACCAGACATATGAGAAACCAGAGGGCACCATTCATCAAGAAAATAAGTCTGAGCCACAGTCTGAAAATACAACATTTGCCAGGCAGGAGACCAAGGTTGAAAACGCCACCAGAGAGATTAGGTGTGTAGACCTGATCACTGGTATTGATAGCATCCCGGATGCAATGGAATGTTTTGGTGATAATTATCTTGCTTGTACATACTACTTCTTGTTGAAGGCAAGAGAAGTCCAGGGGAGTGAATATGAGGACGGATATTATAAGCAACAACTAATCGTTGCATATGCGAATAAGGCAATGGAATGTGCGCAGTTTGGGCGGTATGTTGATAATCGTTTCCCAGAGGATACTGGCAAAACAATTAGCGTGTATCTGAATACATACCAAACCTGCTACGAAAACCAGGAATGTTGGAAGAGCATAGGAACAGAAGCATTGAAGGATGTTGATGCATTGATAGCTGAACTCAGTGGTTATATCTAAACATTTATATACTCCTGTTTGCAAAAAAGAATCATGCCAATACCACCAACAACACCAGAGGAAGTTTTTAAACAATTCAGGCGTTTCAGAAACAAGGTCAAGTCATTTGAGAGAAGGAGTAAGTACCTGAGTTGCTTAAAGAGATTGACTGTCATTACTGACATTGTCAAATCAGAACCAAAGGCAAGTTTAGTGTTTGACCTTACAGATGAGAACCTTAGGCCTTTAACTATGAAAGAGGCAGCCAAGACAGTTCGCATAGATATCTCACCTTTATTTAGGGATGAAACACAAGAGTTACTGAAAAGGCATTTTCTTAGAGGGAAGAAGGACATTGATGAGGTATTTGCAGAAGCATTGATGAACAATGCTGAATTAAATCCAGGTCATCGTTCAAATAGAGAGATGAAAGAACAACTGGTTAGTATCATAAAGGATATGGAGATGAACGAAAAAGAAAAGATCGTAGGGATTCTCCTGGCACGTCCAGAAAAAGCACGACTTCCTGAGGGGGCTGATGAACAACTAATATCTCTACTGGACGAATTCGCAGAGAATAGCGATATACTCAACCCTCGACTCATATATGTTCCGACATATGTGCCGCGAAACCATATTTTAGCAAGAATACCTGATGAACAAAAAAGGTTGATGGAAGAACAAAAGATATTAGAAGCAGAGGGAAGAATGTTTTTAGAGCCAATAAAGAATATGTTAAGATCCATAAGCAATTCAGATATAAAAGAGAAACACCTTGAAAATCTTGATGCATTTCTATTTGATTTGAGAGAGAGGCACACACATATCCTTGAAACGAAGATCAATGATATCCCATTTAGGATGCACTACAACCCATTTACTGGTGAGTTTGGGATTAGTTCAAACAATCTTCATAAATTATTGGAGCATTTGGGCGACCCCCTCATAAAATATAAGGAGAACATAAGACCATACTCCTTAGAATTTGAAATAGACAAGGAGGGAAATATAACAATACCAAAAAAGCGAAAAACAGAAAACACGTTCTCCTATGTCTATGTTCCATACACTGCGCTATTCCAAGCACTACACAAAAGGTATAAAGAAAAGATTGCGGAAGAGTGGAAATAAAGTTTACCCAATCGCCGTTTTCACATGCTCTTCTTTCTTCCTTTTCTTCACGTGTGTTGCTGCCTTTTTTATGTGTTCTTTTACTGATATCTTCTTTTTACCTTTCTTTGGTGCTTTTAGGTATAATTGAGCAGCAACAAACCCAACTGCAAAGTTATATAATGCACTCCACTGTGTTTCAACCAAACCAGCAAGTTTTTGTTTTGTGTAGAAAAGGAATTCATACCATTTCCCAGGTGTTGAGCCAATAAATGTTACCAAATAACCATCCTTTTCTGGTGCAACCAACCATTTAAATCTGTATTCATATGGGATAAACCTTACAACGCAAAATATAAGGCCTTTATTTGGATTTACTTCAAGTGTTGCATCAAATCCTGGCTCTTTGCCATAATTAAATCTAGCATCATCAATTAATCCTTCTGATATGGACTCAATGGCCCTTACGATAACCTCTTTTGGGATATGCCTGAAATGTGCCTGTTCCTTTATTATAGCCATATACACACCACCTTTTTGAAATACTGCATATGTATTTAAAAAGATTTACCAATCTGTTAGCTTTCTCTGTGTGCTTTCTGATAAGGGCTTGGCTTTGAACCCTCTCCTACGCAGTTGCCTGGCGAATTCTTTTGCATAGCCGTGTACTGTATATACCTCTCTTGGGTTGCTCTGCTCTACATACTCAATAAGCTGGTTGAAATCTGCATGGTCACTGAGTTGAAATGCTCTATCAACTCCCCTATTTCTAAATGAATACATCTTTGCCCAGCCCGTCGCAATGCCAGTTACTACAGGATACGAGAATTGTGCTTCAATAGCGTCAACAAATTTTCTGTTCAACATATGTGTTGGGACAATAGCAACAAAGTTATCCCGCATGATCTCTTTTGCTTCATCACTATCAAATGACAGGTATTTTCCAAGTTTTACTCCATTTTTCTCATAGATTTTGTTGATAGCCGCAATCTTTGGATGGACAAGAACAACATCACACACTTCACTCAATATCTTTGTCAATTCCTGCGCTTTTCCGAATGAGTATCCTCCCATCAAGATAATCCTGCCTGCATCCATGTTTTTTTTAGCCCATGCTGCTATCTCATGGCACACCTCTTCATGTTTTGGAAATTCAAAATGATTCAATCCAAACGTTGATTCAATAATCAAGATGTCTGCGTGCAGGATGTCTGCTCCTGGAAATAAGATTGAGTCCTCCACCCTTATGTCTCCTGTGTATACTATGCCAGAATCCAACATAAATTGAGAAGAGCCCAATACATGTCCAGCATTGTAAGATGTTATAAAATCATCTCCAATCTGCACCTTTTTGTTATATTCTATTACTTCGCCATCTATACCCGAAATCTGTAATGTCTGCCTTGTCATCAACATCTTTGTTTTGTGAGGTACTGCATGATCTGAATGCGCGTGTGAGATACATACTATACCCTCACTTACGCTCTTATGCGGATCAAAAAGTATTTTAGTATCCTTTCTTACATATGTTATACCGTTGTTCATGTAGAGCATAAGAAATAAAACTCAAGTATGATATTAAAGGGTTGTGGTATCATGAAAAAGCAGGCAATTCTCTTCTATGCTGTTCTCTTCGTTCTTACGCAGATCCTTATGTATTTTAATAGGGCCTTTGCCCTCATCCTATTAGGTTCTGCCTTTATACTAATTGCTCCATTTATCATTATTGAGAGACATAGCATAAAATACCTCAGGAATGAGTATGCTGCAGTGACTGTTGCCCTCATCTTAATGTTCCTTGGTGGAGTCTGTTGGTACATTGCCTTTTCTATCTGACAAAATCTCCTTTATGATGTTTTTGCTTATAGGGTCAAGCTCTCCATAATACCTATTGTACTGCTTCTCAAACCAGGTTAAGTCCCCAAGATAATTCATTATTGGAGTATGGCCAACACCAGCAAGCACAAGCACCTTGTACCTTTTCTTCTTCTTCGCGAGTTCATGTATCACCCTTAGGATTTTCCTTGTCCATTGGAGGTTTCGTATATTATCCCATATGCATTCAATACCATGACAAACAGGTATCTCATCCCTAAGCTTTTTCAGCGCAGTATAATCCCCATCCAATGCCTTTAATAATAGCTTCTTTTTTTCAGTTTCTTCTTCTGTATACTCCTTTATCATCTCCTTTGCAACTTCTTTTGGGGCATCCTTTATTCTGTTGAAAAACTCAATGGCTTTCTCTGCACCTATCTCCTCAACTAACTCATCTATCTCTCTGTTTGAATCAAGTGGTATCCATCTCATTTTTGGGTTTGGAAATGAATATCCAACACTCTTCTCAAAATTTGATTTACTGAATGATTCAGCAAGAACAATATCAGCACTCTTTATCTCTTTATCAAGTTCCTTCTTGAATTTTTTTGATATCATATAATGGGGAGGAACACCATGCACAAAACCAAGGAAATAAACGTCAACATTTTTGTATCTAAACAAAAGCATTGGTGGTCTGCCCTTCTCATTTACTCTTGCAATTAACATCTATACCCCCATAACCTTCAAAAACAGAGCTACAGCCAATGGAATAGTGATATTATCATCTACTTTTGGGATTGTTTCTACAATGGCAGTAAGCAATGAGACAAATATTGCAAGCTCTCTTCCTATCAAGAAGAATAGGAAGAGATACACGGCAAAGAAACTGAATAGTGTGCCTTCCCATTGCTTTTTTGGATTATACCACACTTTATGTGATCCTAAATACATACCAACAATTGTACTAACAGAGTCACCAACACATAATGCTATAATGGAACAAGCACTTACTTTCCAGTCAAATAATAGAATGACAATCGCAATTACTCCGAGGAATATTCCTGCCTTTAAATAACTTCTTTCTCCATTTCTCTCAAATACTGCTGTCAATCTCCTTACCTCTGGAACTTTGTATGCTATAAACACTAATAATACACAGATAGCGATGAAGAGTAAAGCATACATCTTCCCAAAAAAGTATGAGAGAGGGACAACAAGTACAGCAAGGAAATGTATTGTCTGGCGTGCTATCTCTTTCATACTTATCTTCTTTGTTTTTGTGCTGTACATCCACAACCCAAACAGCAGACCAAATAATGCGCCAGCCATTACCTCAACTGGTGTGTGTAATCCTTTCTCAACACGTGCTATCCCAAGTAAGCCAGCAAGTACAAACAAGATAACGCTTCCTTTTGGATATCGCTGGCTCATCATCGTGGCAATAAAGAATGCTGTCTGTGTATGAAAAGAGGGGAATGCTGGGCCAAAGCCCACATTTCTTGGCACTAGAAACAGATATTTCAATGAGAACCCAAGAACCGTGTTAAGAACAACACCCGCAACAAGGTGCATGAAGAATCTGTAATGCCTTTTAATAACTGGATACAGGGGCGCAAGAGATAGAAAAAATACTACAACTATAGCATTTATAAGAGCCCAGGTGTCCATAGGTGACTATATACCATGAAGATTTATAAACTTTCTGAGCCATAAAAACTAAGCTTGTTCTAGGTGATCAGTATGAAAGGAGTAATTGTTAACTACAGAAGAGGCAGAAGGACAATGCATGGCAACCAGATGATCGTGACGTTTGAGGGCGTGGATACAAAGGAAAAGGCAGCGCCACTCCTCGGAAAGACGGTTGTTTGGGAGACGCCAGCAAAGAAAAGGATTTTTGGGAAAGTATCAAAAGTGCATGGAAACAAGGGAGCAGTAATTGTTAGGTTTAGAAAAGGAATGCCCGGCCAATCTATCGGAAGCAATGTTGAGATCGTAGAAAAAGAGGAGAGCAAGAAAAAGACAACTAAAAAGAAGTGAGGCCCTTGATTATAACTGAGGGCAAAACAAAGCTCAGTGTTCCAGAACATAATGAAGTTTTTTTCAATCCCCAGATGAAATTAAATAGAGATATAACTATCTCCATAGTAAATGCCTGGCCAAAGAAAGGAGCATTCTGTGATACTCTCTCAGGGATTGGAGCAAAGGGTATACGTGTTGCAAATGAGACAGATATTGAACATGTCCTCTTAAACGACCTCAACCCTCATGCACAGCGTTTCATGAAAAAAAGTATCACGTTAAACAATCTAGATAATGTTTCAATAGAAAAAAAAGATGCCAACATACTCCTTTCTGAACATAAATATGATAAATTTGATATCATTGACATAGATCCCTTTGGTTCTCCTGCACAGTTCATTGATTCAGCAATAAGGGCAATACTCCCTAAGAATGGTTTATTATGTGTTACAGCAACAGATACGGGTGCACTATGTGGCTCTTTTCAAAATGCTGCGCTGAGGAAATATGGAATAAAAGCAAAGAAAACGACATTCTACAATGAGTTTGGCGTGAGGGCATTGGTAGGGTTTTGCGTCAGAGAAGCAGCAAAGTACGATATTGCCTTAATTCCTGTTTTTTCACATGCAACAAGGCATTATTACCGTGTATTCTTGAAAACAGAGCGCGGAAGAACAGCTGCAACAAAAGCCATGAAAATGGTTGGGCATATTGGCTATTGCTATACATGCGATATGAGGAAATACAACCATACTGGAAAGTGTTGCAATAGAGATGTGGAAGTGCTTGGACCAATATGGCAGGGAAAAATCTATGACAAAAAACTTGTAAGAAAGATGGAACCAGTGAGCTCAGAGGCAGAAAAGCTCATTATGTTATGTACAGAAGAAAGTGAGTTTGTCACCCCATACTATAACATCCATGCCATTGAGAAGAAACATAAGATAAAAGCAGGGTCATTTAAGAAAATAATCGCATCTCTAGGCAAGGCGTCACGAACACATTTCAGCAATTTTGGTATAAAGACAGATGCCCCGTTTAGAACATTCATAAGAACGCTCTTCCAACAGCAACAGCAACAACGATGACTCCGGCGATAATTGCTATAAGGACAACATCCTGATCACTAAGCTTATATGGCTTTTCTATATCCACATAGAAACCATATATCTTTTCAGCACTTACATATCCTATCTTTGATGCTACTACTTTTATGGAATACTCGCCCGGATCCGAAAATGTATATCTTGCTTCATAATATCCAGTTCTCGGATTCCTCAACAGCGTTGCAGTATGATGTCCTGTTTTTGGTGTTGAGATAATGGCTCTTACATTTGCGTTTGTCACAATGTCTTTATTCTCGTCAACTACTTCCATCGCAAGTGTTATGAAATTATCCGTAACATTCGTGTTGGGTACAGGATACACAGGATTTATGAATAACTTATGTGATGATATATGCAATGTAGTATTTTGAGTGATTTCCTTTCCATTGTACAATATCCTAAATGAGACATCATATGTTCCCTCATCTAGTGGTGGGACCGTTGTATAGTACTCACCGTTTCTATCATACACTAATTCTTTAGTTTCCTCACCATACCTCACAGTTACATTTGCATCTCTTACAGGGTAACTCTCATTGTCCAAGATCTGTATCCTGAACTCTATACCTTGGTCCACAGAATATGTCTTCTCCTCTTCTGGGTACACGATTGATATCCATAACCCATATGTCTCAACCATGCCCTCTGGGGGCTTTTTTGGCTCCTCCCCTACTCTTATTGCTGGGAAAATACTTCTTGCTTCCTTGTACCCTTCTCTCTCAGCAATAACCTCTATCTCATACCAAGCATTTTTATCTGCTTTGAACGCTCCAACATATTTCGGTGTGACCAAACTATCAACAAATTTCAGGGTTATGTTCTCCTCTTCGCTTCCTGATTTTATAATTGCCATAACATTCGCACTTGGATCCCTCACTCTATTCCCATTTTCATCTATAAGCATGACTTCTATGGGTATATTGCTCATTAATGGATATTTTCCAAGAGAAGGTTGAACCCTAACGATCTCCATATCCTTTGTTGGTATAGTTGCACCAGCAATGGTGAAAGACACACTCTTTGTCTCTTCTTCCTCCCCCTTTCTTGCATTCAATATCAATGTGTAATATCCTGGGTCCAAACCAATATATGTTCTGTAATAGTTCTGCCCTTCTGGAACATCCTGTTCTAAAACCATGCCAGACCCATTTTCCACAACAGCTTTAACATCTACATCATGCGCAAATGCGTTATCCTGCTCTATATACACCTTTACCTCAATACCTTCTTCATACGTTTCATTTTTTGGCTCAATGATTGACACAAAAAGCCTTGATGATACAACTGAGAATTCCGTACTATTCTTATATTCAACTCCATCATATGTTGTCTCAAATAGAATCCTATACTCCCCCTTATTATCTATCTGAAATGATACATCATAATACTCTCCATCAAATACCATTGTTTTTGATTCAATAAGTACGCCTGTTTTGTATGTCAGAGTTGCTTTTATAACAGCATCCTGGATTGTTATGTTTTCCTCATCTGTTTGATTGACAAAGTATACTTTTGCAAGGACTAATCCATGCCCTAACTCTGCACCATTTGTCGGCTCAATAACATTAAAATTTAGGGCACTAACTCCAAAAAGCAATATGATAAACCAAAACAATCGTTTCATACTTCCCACCAATACATTATTGCAAATGTATCTATTTAAAGTTTCCTACAAACAACAAGGACATGGTCCTTCTCAAATGGCTCTAAATTAACAATTTCCATGACTTGCAAAGCCTTTTCCAATTCTTTTATCTGCTCCTCAAATACTTTCTTTGGCTGCTTTGCAACATCCACAGACCTGGCTTTTATGCATAGTAGCGCGTATCTTCCCTTCTTCAAATACTTAGTATTTTTCAGCAATATCCTGGCTTGGTTTGGTTGAGCAACATCCTGGTATATCACATCAATATCTTCCAAATACTCTGAATATCCCTCTGGTTTATTTGCATCCCCCAACACAGGAACCATGTTCTCTCTTCTTTCACATAATGGTATAAGCTCTTCCATTGCCTTTTCTGAGATCTCTACACAGATCACATAACCCTGTTTTCCAACAATATCAGAAACAAACGAAGGTGTGTTTCCCTGTGCTGCTCCCAAATACAAGACATGAGACCCTTTTTTTATGGGCATAGTTTTCAGACCATTTAGAATAGCAGCAGCAAGTTTTGAGTGATATGGGTTCCACTCTCTATACTCCCCATTTTCAAACGAAATAGTGAACAATCTATTCTTATCCCTAAAAACTCCATCAAAAACCCTTTTCATTGTGCACCTATCCTCTCTAAAATCCGTCTCATTTTTAGTGTCACTGCATCCTTATCATCGTCAGTTATATGGCCAACATCTCCAACTCGCTCAATTAGTTGCTCAATGTTCTCAGGAGCATCTAGGAACGACCTATGCGCGTCTATAATTCTCCTCAATACTCTCCTGCTTAACTCGTGCCCCTTTATTAACGTTGCAACTGTTTTCATGTTTCCTGTAATCTCTTCAATCTCCTGCTTCAGCCTTCTGTATTCCTCTTCATCACCTTCCAATGCATTTGCCTTTTGTATGATTTCTTCTCTTTTCTGCACATACCCCTCAAATCTTTCATTTAACTTCCTTATCTCCTTCTCCAACCTTTCATGCTCTTTAAGTAACTCTGCAAATATGGTATGTTGGTGTGTGCTGCGTTTCTCTGGTTCTAAATTCCTCAGATGTTCTATCATGACATTAGTAACCTCTCTAGCAAATGTATGTGGTGGAGCAGTCTCTGATATCTTTTCACGTGCCCTTCTTAATATCATCTTTCCAAGCGGCTTTTCCACAGGCATAAAATCACTAAATAATTATTGCATTACTTCTTTTTAAGGATTTCTACCAACTTCTCCTCAAATTCCTTTTTCAATTCTTTTCCTCTGTCCTCATGCCCAAAATAGTCCATTTTTGCTGCTATTGATAATTTACTTGCAAGCAGTCGTGCAACCTTTCCACGCTTCTTTTTTGGTGCTCCCCTGACAGCAGGATGTTGGAATATCACACCATGTTTTGGTGGTTTAACCCCTTTTCTTATATGAGCGAACAATGCTTTTTCAGCACCAAGCAGCTGTATGGTAGATGCAGGAAATTCTGCCAGCCTTTCCAAAGAGCCAGCCAAAGCCATCAGTCTCGCAACCAACATACCTCCTGCAAGTGCATACATATTTGGCGCAATCTCTTTTATGGTCTTGTCAACATAATCTGCCAACTCCTCCCTTTCCCTTCTTGCGTGTACTGCCAATGTTGCATATTTTGCAATTGCGTCTAAATCTTCATCACTCACCTCTGCACCCATTGACTCTTTAGCAATTCTCTCTACCTTTTCTGCTTGGTCAGGTCTAAGGTATTTTTCAAGTGCTTTCCTTGTCATTTCCTTCCTATGTTTCAGTTCAGTTAGTATAGCAAGGTATGTTTCAGTGTTCTTTACTAATTTTTCAAGTTCTGGATAGTGTAGTGCATACCAGTGCCTCACCCTTTCATTCATCAGGTTTACAATTTCATCAAGCTCGTCTATTGTTTCAACTGCTTGTATCACCAACTTGTCTTTTCCAAACTTCTTTTCTGCCACTCTTCTTTTTGTCTCTTTTAATGCCTTTCTCCTCAGCTCTTTAATGTTCATCTGATTCACCTTTTTCTTTCTACCATCTCTCTATAAGTTCTTCTGGCGCTCGCCGCCAGTCAATACCTTCTATATGTGTTGATCTTAATTTTGAGAATATATTCATAACTTTGGTCTTTCCGTCTGTTATCCCTAATTCGTACGCTATTCTTCCCATTTCTTTTGGACCCATAATTACTCCCTTTTCATCAATAACAGGTATCCCTTTATTATATAATGCCTCTACAATCTCTAACAGCTCTTTGGCATAATCTTCCCCTCTCTTGGGCCTGTTAGACAAACTCTTTCTTGATGCTTCTACAATATTATAATATGCCTTTTTTGCTTCTGCAAATACAGGTTTCTCAATAAGATACAATGCGCTTTTTCTAAACTTATCTTTGCTCATACCTTCTGGTACAATCTCAGTCAAACTCTTTGCTGTTGGATTACTCATAAGTGCTTGATGCACTTTCGCCAATAACAGGTCCCTCTCCAAAATAACAGTAAAAAGCCGAGTTGAATAAATGTCCTTCTCTTCCTCTATACCTGCCACATCAGCACGTATCTGATTAGGAATCAGTCTGTTTTCTCCCCTATCCACTAATTCAGTAACATGTTTGAGGAATGATTCGCAAAGTTCAGTCGGTGTTACACCAACTGCCGTCGCATGCTTCAAGAAAATATCATGTATCTTCCTCTTATGTGCTAGCGAGCCTCCATGAAAGAATGATGAGAGATCCTTTTTCAGCTGTTCCATAACATTGCCTTTTGGTTTAACTGCGCTCTCCCTAATTGCTTTAGCATATGTTGATCCTCTAAGCCATTCCTTCTTTTCAGCTGTTGTCGGCATCAGTTCACCTCTCTCCCTCTTCACAGGATTTACCAACCATTAACATCTAATATTTAACCATTATGTATTTATATAGTGATTTGCTTATTTTTCAGGTATGAGCCATTTTGATACTCTTGTTGATATCTGCCTAAAGAGAGGGATAATCTATCCTGACTCAGAGATTCACGGAAGCCTATCTGGTTTCTATGACTATGGTAGCATTGGCTATGAAATAAAAAGGAGATGGGAAGAAGCGTGGAGAAAGCATTTCCTTAAACTACACCCCAATTTTCATGAAATACAAACAACAACCATTATGCCAATGAATGTTTTCAAAGCATCTGGCCACCTTGAGCATTTTTATGACCCAATAGCAGAATGCCCTCACTGTGGAACAAAGGTAAGGGCAGACCACTTATTAGAGGATTACCTAGGTGAAAAGTTTGAGGGATTAACAACAAAAGAACTCAATGAATTGATGAAAAAACATAATATTGTATGCCCCAAATGCAAGAAACCATTTAAAGAGATTGAAAACTTCACACTTATGTTCTCTGTTGACGTTGGTGCAGGTGATGACAAAAAAGTTGCATATCTAAGGCCAGAAACAGCACAGGGTCCTTACACAGCATTCAAAAGAGAGTTCAGAGCGAACAGAGAAAAATTACCATTGGGATTAGCAATCATAGGAAAAGCGTTCAGAAATGAGATCTCCCCCAGGCAATTTGTTATAAGAACTAGAGAATTTACACAGGCAGAACTTCAGATATTTTTTGACCCAGAGAGCCTACCAGAAGTACCGTTTGATAAAATCAAGGCATATAAGTTGAGGTTGCTTCCCCAGGGAGAAAAAGGGATTATAGAACTAACATGCGAAGAAGCAGTAAAACGTACGGGAATGGAGCCATTCTTCATATACTTTATGGCAATGAGCCAACTCTTTATGGAAAAAATGGGATTACTAGAGCATTTCAGATTCAAACAGCTTTCTGACGAGGAGAAAGCATTTTACAACAAATATCATTGGGATCTTGAAATAAACATGCCGAGTTTTGGAAAATGGATTGAGGTTGCAGGTTTTCACTACAGAACAGACCATGACTTGAGGGGGCACGCAGAGGTTTCAAAGCAGAAGTTGAATATACCAGGCAAAAACTACGTTCCCCATGTTCTTGAACTAAGTTTTGGCGTTGATAGGAACATCTTTGCTTTACTTGACTGTAATCTAAAACAGAAAAAGGACCAGTGGTATTTTGCTCTGCCACCAATAGTGGCTCCGTATGATGTTGCTGTTTTCCCACTGGTAAACAAGGACAGGCTTCCAGAGAGGGCAAGAGAGATCTATTACTCCTTAAACACAACATTCAAGGTATTCTATGATGACTCTGGTTCTATAGGAAGGCGCTATGCAAGAGTTGATGAGATAGGTGTTCCCCTAGCAGTGACTGTGGATTTCCAGACATTAGAGGACGATACTGTTACATTAAGAGATAGAGATACTGGCAACCAGATAAGAGTAGAAATAAACAAACTAAATGATAAGATAGCTGGTGTTTTTTGATGGAGTTCGTTCTAAAGGATGGTAGGATAGTTGAGATAAGACCCTTACAGCCAACAGACGATGTTTTTGATCTATGCAGATTCATAAACGAATTAATTGAAGAGAAAAGCTATATAGCGATGAACGAAAAGATAACACCAGAAAGTGAAGCAAAATGGCTTGAGAACCAAATAGATAAGATGAGACATGATGAACTAATTGATTTCCGCGCGTTTCTAGATGGAAGGTGTGTAGGAGGGGCAGAGGCCCGAAGGGGAAAATGGAAGGAGAGAGATAATGTTGAGTTGGGTATTGCTCTCTCTAAGGAAGTTAGAGGGCAGGGCTTAGGAAGGAAGCTCCTGATGGAACTAATAAAAGAAGTAAAGAAGAAATGGAAACCAAAACACATCTACCTATCGGTCACAGAAGGAAACGAACCTGCAAAGAAGCTATATGAAGGCCTTGGTTTTAAGGAGTTTGCTAGGTTCCCAGAGTGGGTCAACCACTATGGCGTATACAAAGATAGGATATGGATGGAATTTGCTATTCAGAAAAACTTTTAAATTCTGCAGGTTTATTCTTAATCATGATAAAAGTAGGAACAGCAGGAGCACCAATAAGCTCAAAGAAGCAGACAACATTTGATGGAATAGAAAGAATTAAAGAGCTTGGATTAGATGCAATGGAAATTGAGTTCACACATGGCGTTAGGATGGGCAAGGAAACCGCGAAAAAGCTTGGTGAGCATAACAAGTCGTTGGGCATTGCACTTTCAGTTCATGGCCCATATTATATTAACCTCAACTCCAAAGAAGCGAAGAAGATAAAGGATTCAGAACAACGGATTCTTGATTCAGCAGAGAGAGGTCACCTTATGGGTGCGAGGAACATTGTTTTCCATCCTGGATTTTATTCTGGGAAGAAGCCAGAAGAAGCATATGATATAATGAGACAAGAGATGGAGGACCTTGTGCAAGTAGTAGAAGAAAGAGGATGGAATGTGAGGTTATGTCCAGAAACCACAGGCAAGCTCAGGCAATTTGGCAACTGGAAGGAATTAATAAATCTTTGTAAGGACGTTGATGGTTTGGGTATGACATTTGACTGGGCACACGTATGGGCAAGAGAAAAAGGAAAAGTAAACTTTGATGATGTGTTTAAGACAATAAAAAAGGAGTTGGGGTCAAAATTCTTGAAGGACATGCACATGCATTTCTCAGGAATAGAGTGGAATAAAGGAGGGGAATGGCATCATCTTAATCTGAACGAGTCAAAGGTGCCTGTGAAAGAGTGGGTAAGGGTGATGAAGAAGTACAAGATAGCAGGGACATTGATATGTGAAAGCCCAAACCTAGAAACCGATGCATTAAAAATGAAAAAGCTACTCTCCTGATTCTTCGGTTATATCCTTTATTCTTGACGTGAGCAGATTATTCACTTCTTTTATGATTTCCTCTGCCTTTTCTGGTGGGAGTTGTTTTTCAAGTTCGTCCATTGTTGTCTCATATAAATCATTAAAATGCTCTTTGTATTCTCCTCCAAATTTCTTTATGAAATTAAACACACTGTTTACCAATGAGTGTGTTCCATATAATTCAGAAGTGTCTACATAGACCAACCTATTGTTCTCTGTATCAATGCCAAAGTTTCCTGGGTGAACATCTATAGGTATGCACTTAGATTCTGCTTGAATAAACATCTTTACGAATTCTGGTATAAACTCCTTAACTTTGGGATATGGCAATCTCTCCTCTGCTGATTTAACCCATCTATATTTTTTCATTACTTTTGGGCGTTGCTTTGGCCTAGATATCACTTCT
This sequence comes from Candidatus Iainarchaeum sp., assembly GCA_021162685.1. Taxonomy (GTDB): domain Archaea; phylum B1Sed10-29; class B1Sed10-29; order WALL01; family WALL01; genus JAGGYF01. Next base: position 37,824 of record JAGGYF010000044.1, read on the forward strand.
ATGGCTTTACCGTCAAGGGTCAGCTGTTTCCATTTTTTTGCCCTCATACCCTCAAAGGGTTTTTCACCCTCTCTCTTAAAGTATTCTTGTACCACAATATTCGGGACAAATTCAAATACTTGAACAGGACCAGCATCAAAGGTCATTTGTATACCATATAATCGCGGAACTTGATATTCAACTTCCTTCTGGGCTATGTTCTTCAACTCTTTTCGTAATTCTGGCCGTTCTTTTTTGATGTTCTTGAGTATATTTCTGAACTCGTCAAATCTCGCTTTTGCCTTTTTGCTAATGTTTAGGTATTTATTGATCTCCCTTTCTATATACATTAAGTCCTCTTCCTTCTTTATTCTCTCTTCTTCATCTTCTGTCTCACTAATCTCCCTCAGTTTCTCAGCATATTCCCTTCCTAGCGCACGGAGTTCTTTCATCTGTTCATCCATCTTGTGCAATTCCTCAGATATTGTTTCTAGGTCTGATGTATCTACTCCTTTCTCTTTGAGAAAGTTTATCGTCTTGTTTACAACATAGGAGTCAGGCACTGTACCAAGCGCTGTTTTTATTTTGTTGTGGGCTCTCAACTGTTTTCTTGCTTCTTCAAGTGCCCTTTTGTACGATTCGTTATCTACAATAGGTATTCCTCTACCCAGTTTTTTTATTACAAGTGGATGTTTCAAATCAGCAAGCAGGTATACATCAAATGTTTTTCCCCTTCCTATAAGGAAGACCTTTTCAGGTTCCTCATTAACCATCCTACTTGCTTTTATAAGGTCAGCAATAATGCTTTTTTTCTCCTTTTCCTCTTTCCGTGCTCTCTCCAACTTCTTTTTTCTATACTTTGTTGGCTCTCTAACCTCAAAAAATCCCATACATTTCTTTTTAGAAGAAGGATGTATAAAAGCTCACACTGTTTCCAGTTTAAAGAGGACACCACATCCCTTCAGTGTTTCTTGTACCTTCTCGCCTAAGGCGAGTGCGTCCTCTACATTTGCGTGTTTCCCCCAATCATACACAAAGTCGTAGTTGCCTTTCACTGGTCTGAAACCCATTGACATAAGGCGTTCTGTTACTTCAGAGACTGTTTCCCCTTCACTGTTGAACCAGATTACAAGATGGGTTTTCATAGGTTTAGTTATGTTAGCCATCTATTTTAAATAGTATGTAATATTGCAAATATCATTTAGACCATTTGTAAAGACAATTTTGGAATATATTTACAATAATATGAACAAATGTTCAATTATATGCCGATAAGTATATATATTTGTTCATCTATAATAATATGTGCCCACCCTGAACCCGATTTCATTGTGGGCACCAACGGCTATGCCGGAGGTGTTCCCATGGAAAGAGATAACCCCCTAAATGAATATATGAAGCGAGGTGATCGCCAAAGAATCTCTGAAAACACCCGTCGCTCTATCATTTTTAGAGGGCAGTATTTTAGATACCCTCAACACGGAAGCAGGACTGCGTATTGGTGATTCCTCCTTCCCTTCTCTTTCTGTATCCTATTTATATGTGCTGTGAATAACCTATATACATGAGAATAGCATTCTTCACAGAGACATTTTTCCCCCAGATTAATGGCGTTTCAACAAGCATTGCTAGTTTTGCAAAGGAACTTGTTAAACAGGGACATGAGGTTGAACTATTCGCTCCAGCACCAGGTCCATCATCGTTTGAGGACATACCTGTACATAGATTCCGTTCGTTCACATTTAAACCCTATCCTGAATTTAGAGCGACATTGCCAGTCTTGCGTGTGAGCAAGATTATGAAAGGAAAAACATTTGATATTGTTCATACCCATGGGCCATTTGCTATGGGGTGGTTAGGGCAGAAGATTGCGAAGAAGTATGACATCCCTTCTGTGTCAACGTTTCATACTCCCATATCAGACTACGTACAATACCTCTTTGGTAAAAGAAAACGTTTGGTTCTATTTGGCAAGCATATTGCATGGAAGTACACAGTATTCCATTATAACTCATATGACATGGTTTTGACACCAAGTTATGCTATAAAACATCTGCTTATGGAAAAAGGAGTTAAAGCGCCAATTGAGGTTATCCGGACAGGTATTGACCTCAGACAATTTGATTCTGTCAAGAAATCAGATAAGATAAAGGAAGCATATGGCCTAGACCAATACATCCTCCATACTGGGCGCCTTAGCTATGAAAAGAATATAAGCGATGTGATAAGGGCAATGCCTTCTATAATAAAAGAAAAACCCTCTGTGAAGTTGGTTATTACAAGCAAAGGGCCAATATTTAACGAACTGAAAGCATTGGTTTCAGAGTTGAATCTGAAATCAAACATTATATTCACAGGATATGTTGAGAATGATGATCTTATAAGGCTATACAAATCAGCTGAGTGCGCGGTTATAGCATCTGAGGCAGAGACACAGGGCATAGTAATTCTTGAGGAGATGGCATGCTCACTTCCTGTTGTTGGTGCGAATTACTTAGCAATACCAGAAACAATTGAAGATGGGAAGAATGGATTTTTGTTTGAGTTACATGATGAAAAGCAGATGGCAGAGAAAATACTAACCATTCTGGATAGCAAACGAACAAGGAATAAGCTCTCAAAGAATGCCAGAAAAACAGCAGAGCAAAACACCATAGAAAAATGGACAAAAAAACTTGTGCAGATATATGAAAAATTAAATGAGTGAGGCCTAGAACACGGCCTCTTCATCTATTCCTGAACCAAATTCTGATGTATCATTCAACTCTTCGCCAGTTCCTACGTCCTCTACTTGGGGGATGTCTGCTTCAGATATCCCTATGTCCTCTGATACGCTTTGCTCTTGTTCCTGTTCTATGTTTTGTTTCTGTGTCCCTACACATCCCAGTGTTAGGATCAAAAGAACAATTGGCAGCAATACAATCAGTTTCATTGTTACACCTCCTGTGTCCTAATCCTTCCAATTGGTTCTTCTGGCATTTTCTCTCCCTCATGTTCTCTGGTTCTAAAGGTGTTCCTTATCTCTCTGAGTCTTTGTAGTTCTTCTGGTTTCACCCCTATAAGGTTGCTTTCATTAAGCCTTCTGATCCTTTTTATCCTTATGGCTTCTATCGGTGTAGGCTTTTTCAGATTCATCTCTTTCAGTTTCCTGAGTTCTCTCCTCTGCTTTATCTGCTTCACTAGTTTTCTTGCTTCTTCTTCTGATAATTTTATTGGTTTTCCTGGTTTCTTAATGGTGATATTTTTGTACCTTTCCCTGACGTTTCTGATAACTTTGGGCAATGCAACTACCCTCTTCTTTGCTCGCTCAACTCTTCCAACTGAAAGGTCTCTCTCCATTCCTGTCATCAATGTTCGCATCCTTTCTGCCTTGTCCATAACATCTATTACTTCATCTTCAGAAGCGCCCCTCTTTCTTAGTAGTGCAATCCTTCTCTCAACAGCCTTTAGCTTTTTGGCCATGAGTCTATGTATTCTGACCCTTTCTTTTGCTAGGTATGCTCTTCTTAACCTTACCCATTTCTTCATCGCTTCTCTTCTAATCTGCCTTGCTTTTGTCCAGTTCCCTTCTTCAATTGCCTGTGCATATTCGTCTCTCAATGCCTTGTACTCTTCAAGGATTGCATCCAATTTTGTTGTGTTGAATCCTAGGTTGTAAAGCCTTGCAATCTTCTGCTCTGCTAAGCATAGATGTAAGTCAAATACCGCAAGTGCAACCTCGTTAACTTTTGTTTTGTATTCGTCTTCATCCTCTTTTAATTCCTCCCTCTTTTCCTTTATCTTATCTTTTACATATGTTGCAACTTCTTCCCTGTTTTCTTCAAGTTCTGCGATCTCATGTGCCTTTTCTCTGAATTCCCTTATCTTTTGCCTTATCTCCCTCACTTTTTCATTGTAGTCTCCCTTGTCTTCTATTGTGTTAAGTTCATCCAACATTGATTTCACACTATCCCTTATCTCTTCCAATTCTGCTGTATCAGCGCCATACTCCTCTGCTTTTTCTATTATTGCATCCATACCTGCAATCTTTATCTCAATGTCAATTCTATCCTTTGTTTTTCTGATTGAGAACCTTATTGGTTCTCCAATCTCCTGTCGTATCTCATCTATTCCTTTTTTGAACTCAAGTCTACACTGATTTACTGGTCTCTGTACGATTGGTGGTGTCAGTTCCTTCTCTGCATCTGGGTCGCATTCGCCTCCATATGCCACTTCTACCCCTGCTTGTGCTGCGAGACATTCGTTGCTGTACGTTTTTCCATCCTCTCCACACACTGGCTCGTATTCTGTTGTACACATACCTGTTTCCGCATCCACACCTAACTCCTCTGCTGTAGCAGTTGTTACTTCTGTGGTCACTTGCTCCTCAGCAACAACCAGTGGCGCGAATACGAGTAGTATTCCTATAAGCATCCAGATCCTCATGTAATCACCCCATACCTTATTCTTCTTTACATAGATATATACCTTTTTATTTTCTGGATGCAAAAATAGAACCATGGACAACTTTGTTGTACTCATAGGTGCAATTGCATTCCTTAGGGGCTTGCAGTATGTTATATCCCCACAGTATATACGTATGACAATTGAGAAATGGCAGAAGATGGATAATACTACCTACCGCCTTTTCGGTGCATTTGCTATCGCAGTTGGTGCTTTCATTGTCTATTTGGGTGTGGCCTAGTGTTGCTCAGCAAAGCAATTGAGATTGCCTCTAAAGAAGATTCAGAACTTCTTGCTAGAGGGTTCTATCTGACATCAGCAATCACAACACTAGATAGTTTTGATGAGAAACCAACATGGAGTTTGATCTATTTCAAACCAGAAACAGGAAAAGTGTTAAGCGTAGCAGTGAGTAAAGATAGGGTGGGAGTAGGAGAGGTTTCAGAACCATTAGTTAGAAATCATTACGAGAGACTTGACGTATCTGGAAACCTATCATCAGACAAGATCATAGACATCATGAAGAAGAAGTTGTCAGAAAAGCAGATAAAACCTGTTAAGATTGTGATCACATTGAGAAGTAACAAATGGCGAACAATTATCGTTACGTCAAATCTAAAATTTGTGAACATAGATATTGATCCAAAAACAGGAAACATAACGCTTTTTGAGATTTCAAGTGTGACAAAAAGGGTATAGGGGGAGTTAAGCAGCAATCTTTATCCCTAGTTCTCTTTTCAGTTCTCTATCAACCTTTTTCCTTTCGCTTTGCTCAAGCAAAAAGCTTGACCAAAAAGTGCTGCTACGCAGCAATCTTTATC
>JAGGYF010000008.1 GCA_021162685.1 Candidatus Iainarchaeum sp.
AAGATATACAGCTATGCATATCCAAAAGATATATAAAGGATATGCTATTATAACATATCATGAAGAAAGTGCTCGTAACCATACCTGAAAATCTACTAAAAGAAATTGACGAACTTGTACGTTCTGGCCATTACTCATCGCGTTCTGAGTTCCTGAGAGAGGGAGCACGCTTTCTCCTGCGCCTCCAATCAGGTGAGATAACAGAGGGGATTGAGGAGGTAGAGGAACCAAAGCCGATTAAGCAGAACAAGGATATAAACCATTGGAGCTATGGATAAGCATATAAATGCAAAAAAGGTAAAACTATAAGGTGGTTTTTTGCCGATATTCTCGTTTCATCCATTGAAAGAGAGAAGATTAAAGAAGAAACTTATGTCGCATGAAGAAATGCAGGAGCACATAAGGAAACATGGTAAGAAGGTTGTTAATGATTTTATAAAAGGATGTAAAACTGCTTTGGATGCTGCGAATGTAAAGAGGGGGGATAGGATAGTTATTATTACAGACAACAAGAGAAGGGCTATTGCAGAGACATTAGAGGAACTTGCGAAGCACAGGGGGTTAGAGGTAAAAACAATAGTGTCTGGCTCTCCCCAGAATCCTATACATAAGGACCACGCAGTTATGACTAGTACAGTATCAGCAATTCATAACACACAACCAAAGGTAACGTTCTTTTTTGTTGATAAAGCATCATGGCCACACAGAAAACCCATATATGTAGCTACTGATAAATACGGGTTTACATATACTGCCCCAGGTATAAGGCATGAGGATTTTTATGCAATCCTCTCTGGAGATGTTGATAAAGTGAGAAGAAAAACAAAGAGTGTCCTTGAGTTTGTCAAAGAGGCACAGAAGAGAGGAGGGAAGGTTGAGCTGCACACAGGTGAGCATTCAGTATTTCATTGTGAGATAACACCAGAGGTTATGCTAACAGCAGACTCAATGGAGCCACCAACTCAGGCGTTTCTTGGTGAGAAGGTTGCTAATCTACCAGGTGGAGAGGTTGAAACCACATTCCCAAAAAATGTATCAGGCGAGATATTTTTTGATGCTGGTTCTGTATTTGGAGAGGCAGGTGTTATTGAGAAAGGCATAACAGTCAGATTTGAGAATGGAAAACTAAAGGAGATGATTCCTCATTCTGAAAATGACAAAAAGCTTGTCAAACGAATGAAATCATTTTTTGATAAATATGGGTATGATGTTGTTGAGTTCGCTATTGGCACAAACGAATTTGTTCCCTTGGAGTTAGCAAATACAGAGCTGACAAGAGAGAAGGTTTTAGGTACAATACATGTTGGTGTGGGTAGCGAGGAGGCACATTCTGATCTTGTGGCAAAGGTTAAACACCTAAGGATTGCTGGAAAACACATAATAAAGGATGGGAGATGGGTACTTAACCACCTCTAACATATTTCAATATCTCCTCAGGTTTAGTTTCATACCCTCTCTTCTTGAAAAACTTGCATAGATTTCTGATATCCCTTTCAAGAAATTCATCTGCATTTGGATGACTAACCAGAACTGCTTGTCCCATATCAATAATATATGGCTGTTCATTCCAATACAATATATTAAACTCTGAGAGATCCCCATGCACTAAATCATTTTTGAGCAATGTTTTTACATCTTCAATAATCTTCCAGAATGTCTTTTCTAGGTTTTCAATAGCAGCATCTTTTAGTAACGGGGCAGCATACTCCCCACCAATGAATTCCATAACAAGGGCGTTCCTAAAGTAGGCATATGGTTTAGGAACATTACATTTTGCTTCATATGCGATTTGTAGATTTTTAAACTCCTTCTGACACCAAGCAAGAACTATCTGCCTCCTATTATGTTTTACATTCTCAAAACGTCTGTCTCCTTCAAGGTATTTCCACATGGCTTTAAAGTCAGATGTTTCTACTCTGTATATCTTACATGCTCTTGCTTTGCCCCCTCTTGTTACTGCTCTAAATACATTGGCTTCTTTCCCTTTTGACACACAATACTGCAGCCCATCAATATAACCACGCGCAATCAATTTCATGACAGATTCAGCAGTATAGTTGTCAAATACATCCTCCATAATCTTCCTTTGTTCCCTGTCCTTCTCTCTCTCCTCTTCTTTCCTCACAAACAACCGTTTCTCAAATTCCGATACATCCATGATTATAAAGAAGAGAGCAACACTTTTAAATGTTTTATAAAAACCATAAGAAATATATTGCAGAAAGTTTACAAATTATCCAAGCCCACCCAGGGATTGTTATGGTTAAGGATGCATTTTTCTATTATATATGCAAGAACTGCGGAAAGCGCTATTTAGGCTACTGTCCAGAGCGCTGTTCAAAATGCGGTTCAACTGATTTTGGCGTTGTTTTAGGGGATTGGGCGTATAGTGGCTCATCAAGTAAGGGTGGAAAACCACCAATTATCTGGGAGATAGATGAGGGATAGCCTTTTCTATTATTTCCTTATGGTCAAAGCCCATGTCTGGCAACTCATCAATAGTAAACCATCCCACATCTTCTGTTTCGCCAGATGTTTTCAATCCAAGTGTTTTTGGTTCACAAAGAAATGCAATTGAGATAACCCTTCCACGAGGGTCCCTTCTGATGCTATCAAAAATTCCGAGCAGTTCTTTTACTTCAACATCAATCCCTGTTTCTTCTTTTATCTCTCTGATAACTGCTTCTTCAATACGCTCATCCAATCTAATAAATCCACCTGGCAGACACCAAGCTCCTTTGAACGGTTCATACTTTCTCTTTATGAGCAACACTTTTCTTTCATGAATAACTACGCCATCAACAGCAAGTCCGAACATAACTCCGTCTTTTTCACATCTCATATCGTACATGGACTCACACTCATATCAACAGTTTAACAATATTTTTTCTGCCTTTGGGTATCCTCTTTACTATCCCATCCTCCTCTAACCTGCGAAGCACCTTGCTTAATTTCGGTCCGCTCCAATCCAATTGTTTTTCAATCTCCTTCTGCACCATCTCTCCCCCGTTCTTTTTTAGGAGCTCTACAACTGCCATCTCATTTTCCCTTAGGAATTTCATTATCGTCTTTGCCTGTTTCCTCTTCTTTATGGTTAATCCTATACCAGTGCCAACAAGGATACCCACCCCCAATACAATCATAGAGACCCCAAGCAAATCCATTTTTGGTAATGTGTACTCAACAAAAACCTTTTTTTGATTTTTCCATAAGAGGACAATGTGTTCCATATCTGTTGTTGCCTCTGCATCTGGGAATACTTGTTTTATATTGTTTAGTTCTACTATCCTGGCATGAGGCGGCAGTTTAAGGGCGATTGTTATATCGGTATTCTCTGGGCAGTCTATACCAAATGTAAACTTTTCACCATTCTGTGTATGTTCAATGAAACCCAATGCCTTTCCATCTCCCCTTAAGTGTATAGTTGTTGAATTCTTTACAAGACAAATAAGCTCATCACCTATATTGCAGTTCGGCGCGTCTATTACATCCATACCATAGGTGTCAAACACTACAACCCCTTGTTCACTGCTCTCAAATCTTATTGTTTCATCTATAACTCCTTTATCATCAATAGATATTGTGATGTACATACTATCCGTAGCATATACACTAGCGATAAGCAGCATCCATACTAAATATCTAAGGATGCTGCGCAAATGCCTTTTTTGGTAGTGCCCCAACTGCTGCCCCAACTGTTGATTTGGACACATTCTTTTCCTCTATCCCTGTGGCTTTTTCATACCTCTTTTCAATAGATGGTTGTTGTTCTTGGCTGGGTGCAGCCACCTCATGGGATATAAAAATCAGAGCTATGCCTGCTATAATTAATATAATTCCCACGATGGCTGCAACCCATATCTTCAATTCCATCACCCAATCTTTCTTCTCAGAAGCTTAAAAAACTTTCTAAGATTTTTTCTAGTTCAGATGTCCATCCTATTTCCTCATCAAATGTTTTCTCTGGCTTTATACTCTTGGAGTATCTGACCCCTTCCGCCTTTGCTGCACTTTGCACTGTTGCTCCTACTATCTGAGGAAGGTTATTAACCCTTATTGTGTGTGATACTCTATCATATGTTGGGTCCTTTGTATAATCTGCCATTTCTCCTTCTATGTGATAAGCGCGGTAGTACTGCTCTGGCCTCACTGTGTAATAATTAAGTCGTCTGTATGCCCCGCCTGTGATTTCTGCAATCCTTTGGAATACATCCTCTCCATGCATATATCTCTCTATCCCAGAACATCCGATTGTATAGATTGTTATGCCCTTCTCCTTTGCAATGTATGCCTCTTTTTCCCAATTGTATCCTTCTGGGTCTCCATTTGGAAAGCTCACATCTCCATTTCCTGATAATCCATGTGGTGGTGCGTCACCTATCAAGAAAATTATTCTCTTCACTGGTTTGCTCTCACATCTTATCTCATTATTTGGCGTTGTGATACATTCTCCGTTCCATTGCATTCTGTTTATTGCGACGTGCAGAGCATTAGATACTGCCTCTGGTCCATCACCACCGCCCCTTGCATCAATCTGCATAATCCACTCCTTTACCTCTTGTATGTCCGATGTAAATTCATGCCTTCTCACTACATACTCTCTTTCTTCTGGTGGATAATCCCTATACGTAACAACACCTATCCTGAGTATAGGCCTTGGATATCCTCTTTCAATCTTGTCAATCATCTGTACCATCTCATATTTTATTGCCTGTATCTCGTCAGCCATGCTCCCGGTGCTATCAACAACAAATACCACATCTATCCTTGGTTGTTTTGGAGGTACAGGAGGTATGGGATACGGTGGTTCTGGAATAAAATTAGGAGAGATGTTGTTGAATTCTCCTAAAACCATATCCATCAACCCACCTGCAAATGCAGATGAGAGTATTGTTGTTGCCAATACCAATCCTATAAGTTTCCTCATAGCATCACCTCATCTTTTTTTGTGCAGAGGACATACTCAATTATATGTTGGAAACAGTTTCTCTGGCAACCGCAAAAACCAAGCAAAATATCCAATTCCTTAAAAAAAGGAAGGAGATGCTTTCCTTTCCTTTACATTAAGTTTTAATACTCCTTTTGAGATATCCCATCATGAACGTCCCTATAAAAGAGGTAAAGTTTTCAATGGAACATTATCATGGGCATCCAGCGTTGGTCATTCTTTTTGGTGGTAGTTCAAAGAGAGAAATACAGGACCTCTTTGCATATGTGCTTGCATCAAAAGACATCATAGAAGCAGTTGTTTTTGATGGTGATGAACCGACAGATTACCCAAGTGCACTAACTTCGCTCTGCACATTATTCAAGCAAGAAGGGCTCCTAACAAAAGTCATTACACAAGGCAGCAATTCAACCATCATAAAGGACCTAATCTCGCGCAGACTCATTGATTCCCTCTCCTTAATAATCTATGCTCCCCTTGACAGCATTAGGATATGGGACTGGGTTGTTAACAATCCAGAGGCACAGATTTTTCATATCTACCAGATATTAGAGTATGCGTCACGTTCACATATTGACATAAAGGTTCTTATTCCTATTATAGATGGAATAAACAACAGGGCAGATGTTATAAGAAGCATAGCTGAAAGCATTTCCAAATTTGATCCCACGGTTGTACTAATGGATGGAGAAGGTGAAATAAGCAGAGAAGAGATGCGGAGATTAGCGAAATCAGCCAAGGGCATTGTTCCAGAGGTTAGGATCAGAACAGCAGAATATGGAGAGGAGGGCGTATGAACAGCAAAACTTTAAAATGCTCAATGAGAATTACTCTTTATGTACCTTAAACTTGCCTCGTTTAATCCAAATCTGCCCAGTGCATTTCCTGGAAAGAAATGTGCAGTTGTATACTTCGGCGAATGTAATTTTAGGTGTCCCTACTGCTTTATCCCAAAACATTATCTGGAAGGGAAGGGATGCAAATCAGTAAACATAAACCAGGTTTTGGCACTTATATTCCAAACAAAACCAGAGGCAGTTGAGTTCACAGGTGGAGAACCAACAATGCAGAAGAGACCACTTATAGCAATGGCATCATTTTTGAAATCCCAGGGCATACTTGTTAAGGTTCACACAAATGGAACGAATCCAGGTGTTGTAGGAGACCTACTAACAAAGAAGATTGTAGACTATCTATGCATAGACATAAAAGCACCATTCAGCGATGAGGCATTGTGGAACAAAGTTACAGGCATCAATGCAAGGGACTATATAAACAAGGTTAATGAGAGCACAGATATCGCAAAAGATAAAGCAGACTTCTTTGAGGTTGTCTATCCAGTAATTCCAGGATTAAATGATAAGGCGGAATACATAAGAAAGGTTTGCAATGAACTGATATTCTGCCATTCATTCGTGGTCAGGGCATTTGAGAACAAGTATGGTACTGTTGACCCCGCATTCTCAAAAAAGAAACCTCCTTCTTTTGACACACTTAAGAAACTCGCAAGAACAGCAAGAGACACTCTACTAAATGTAGAAAGTGTGAGAATACAACAAGGACATAAGATAACTGAGATTTAATCCAAGAAGTAATCTTCACTACTTTTTATCTTTGCTTCAATTTCAATAAGTTCCTTCTGCTTTTCATTTATCAACTCATTCCTCGTTTTTTCATCAATTATCCTCTTGTAAAAATTGTATTCAATCCTCTTTATCATCTCTTTTATCTCCTTTCTCCTCCTCAATAATGGCTCTCTCTTCTCAAGCCATACCTTATACTCCTTATTCGCAATCTCTTTTGCCTCAGTCCTTGTTAACCCTTTGTCCATGAGTTTCGTTATAATGTCTGTTGGTAATTCTCCTCTATCATACAGCTGCATACAAAGATACTTTATACCTTTCATCTCTTCCTTCTTTTTTCCGAGCAATCTGTCCAAAAACCCTATGCGTTTGACCTCTTTTGGTTTTTCTTTCATCTCCTCCTCTGTTGGTTTATATCGCGGGTGCTCCTCTTCTTTGTCCTCAATAATCTCAGCAAATTCATCCAAGTTTATGGCATACTCCTCTTTCTTCTCCTCCTTCTTTTCAGGAGGTTTCTCTATCTCCTCAGGTTTAACAATATCCTCTCCCTTTGCAATTTCCAGCACTTCCTCCTTGTTCTCGCCTGAAAGCAATTGCGTTATATCACTAACGTCTGTCTTCTCCTCAGGTCCTATGCTCGGAGCAGCTTCTGGTTCTTTTGTCAATATCTCTTCCAATGATTTCTCTTCTGGTTCTTTACCAAATTGTACAGTTGCAGGCGTTCCCATTATCTCTTCAACACCAGTTGGCTTTTCTTCCTCTTTCCTCTCACTTTTTTCCACCCTTTTCTTGCCTATCAGTTTTAGCAAAACGATTAGCCCTATGAATGCTAAGAAGCCATAAAACAATGGGTCAGGTAGGTCAAATGGCATATGTTACTATTATACTAACAAGCATAAAAAGATGAGGGGCGACAGCCATGCGAACGTGCGGAACAAGAAAGAGAGGAGGGTGGGAGTTCACATGGCTGACATCCCCAATGTCGCTTGAGGTTTCGCGAGGTGTTTTTGTTACCAAGAGCAGCGAACTTTTGGGGGTTTTCCCACCCGTGAGCATTATATGTAGTATATCACCCTTTTTCCAGCGCGTTTCTTTTTCAGCAATCCTTCCTTTGCCAATTGGTTCAATCTTGCGCTGGCGGCGTTTTTTCCCTTGTATTTAAACTTCTTCTGCACCTCCTCTGCACACACTTTTTTCTTTAATTTTACGTATTTCAGGATCTCTTTATCCACATCAGAGAGGAATGCCTCAATTTCTTCTTTTCCTGCACTTCCTTCCCTGATACTGTCACGCATCTGTCGTGATATTTCCACAAGCTCTTCAAGTTTTTTGTCAATGCTGCGGAACAGCGCATTTGTGAGTTTGCGCTCTTCCACGAGCCTGTGGATCATCGCTCCAACGACATATGGATCCTTGAATTTTTCTAGGTCATATTCTACATCTCTTGAAAGGAACGCATATTCATCTGGTCCGTATTTTTTTGGTATGTGCTCTTGCATCACTGTACCCCGTAACCACTTTGTACAAGTCATGATTATATCATGACTATTATTTAAATGTTTCGGTTGTGCAAAATTGTACAAAAATGCCGTTTTTCCCCAATTTTAGGGTATATGCTTAAATACCAGTAGTTTTCTTAATCCAGAATAGGGTTGTTTTTACAACCTAACGGAGGTTTTAAAATGGCAGATGTTTTGGTTGTACAAAGTAAGGTACATGAATATGTAAAAAGAAAAGGAATGAACATGGCAGGCGATTTCGCAGCTGCACTTAGCAAAGAAGTGGCAACACTTATAGAGAGAGCTGCAAAGAGAGCAAAGGCAAATGGAAGAAAGACAGTAAGACCAGATGACTTGTAAGACAGGAAGGCATTTGCCTTCCATTTCTATTTCTTGTTTTTATATTTTAAATCCAAAGAGTTCAAAGTGTATCTTCTTCTGCTTTTTTTCTTCTCCTCCCTGCTGTTTCAATCTCTTCTCTGCTTCAGCAACAACTCTCTTTGTTTTATAGACAACATCGTGGTTTACAGATATGGAGTCAATACCTATGCTCACCAAAAATTCAGCAAACTCTGGATAGTTTGATGGTGCTTGTCCACATAAAGAAACCGTTCTACCTTGTGCATGCGCGCCATCAACAATCATTTTCACTGCTTTTTTCACTGCCTCATTCCTTTCATCAAATAGGCCCATCCTACCCAAACGTTCCGAGTCTCTATCAACACCCAAAACCAATTGGGTTAAGTCATTTGTCCCTATGGAAAATCCATCACAATGTTTTGCGAATTCCTCTGCTAAAAACGCTGTTGATGGTACTTCTGCCATAAACCATAGTTTGAAGTCTTCACTTCTTTCAAGCCCCTCTTCTTTCATAATTGCCTCAACCTTTTCAGCTTCATCAATCGTTCTGATAAATGGCAACATAATCCACAGATTCTTCAGATTCATCTCTTCCCTTACCTTCTTCACCGCTTTCAATTCTAATTTAAATGCCTCCTTATAGTCCTCATGATAATACCTTGAACAGCCTCTCCATCCTATCATTGGATTGTCCTCAATAGGCTCAAATTCCTCTCCTCCGATAAGTTTTCTATATTCATTTGTTTTGAAATCTGAGAGCCTTAATACAACAGGTCTCGGAGCAAAAGCCCTTGCCACCTTTGCAACACCCTCAGCAAGCTTATCTATGAATACTTGTTGCCTCCCCTCTTTGATAAGTTTCAAGGGATGCTCCTTTATGTATGTCGCTATAATAAACTCCTCCCTCATCAGCCCAACACCATCAACAGGGAGTTTTGCGTATTCCTCAGCCTTTTCAGGGACTCCAAGATTAAGATAAACCTTTGTTTTTGTTTCAGGTACAGGACCAACTTCCTCTTTTACCTCTTCTATCTCCTTCTTTCCTCTGTATACAATACCCTTTGTGGCATCCACTGTTATCACATCACCATCATTAACAATCTGTGTTATCTTTTCTGTGCCAACAACACATGGAACACCAAGCTCCCTTGATACAATTGCAGCATGGCAATTTGCAACAAGTACGGGAGTGAGTTGCTCTGTAAGAACAATATAGTTATGGTTGTCCCTAACTTCAATGTTATATACCTCCTGTATTCCCAGTTCCGAGTCATACGCTACCCTCTTCATCCTCAAGTCTGAATCTATTATCTTATTAAGCTCCGTCTTTTCCTTTTCTGGTGCCATAGGAATGACTTTATTCCGGATTTTCTCAGAATCTATAAGCAAGTTTTTTTGAACATATGGTTTTATCTTCCCCTTCCAATTTACATCATCAATTATATCTTCCAGCACTTGCTTTGCTGCAAAATATTTAGTCCCTTGGTGTTTTGTCCTTACATCAGCTTTAATTCTTTTTGTGTATTTGAGTATCTTGTCAATGCCCTCTACTATCTGTATGTTCGTGCAGTTCTCCCTGTTTCTATACAAGGTTGGTTGTATACCAAGTCTTAAACAACTCAATACTATTGCCTTTGTTAGGTTAGAATCTCCGCTATAGATGTGTAGCCTGCAGCCATGGCCATGGTGGAAACTTCCATCACCATCAGCAACACCTGCCAAGAACATACATAGGCTTTCCTCATCAGTTGTCAGTACCCATGATTCCAGCTGCTCGTACATCGAGTTCAGCATAAGGGCGGGCTGTTTTTGGGCGCAGTAAAGGCGTGTTGCATTGCTGGTGAAAGTGTATCCTCTTATTGTTGATGTGTAGGAGTGATCTGTGGAAGTTAAGGGACTATCAAACACTTCATTGAAATACGTATTCACACAATCTATGAACTCTTTTTTATCTGGGCAGTCTTTTTGTATGAATGACACCTGCCCTTTTGTTCCTCTCAGGCTGATGTTCCCATCTGTGAATACTGCACCCATAAGATATGCTAGTTTTCTATTTTTCTCGCTGCTCTCAGATAATGGTGGGATATAATCTATAGTACAGAGTGCTTGGGCATCGTCGAGTATATGAGATATTTCTTTTTTTATCAGTCTTCTGTTTTCAAGGATGATCATTCTGTGGTCTGGGGTAAGTTCAAGTGTATTGCCTCTGGCCTTTCCTGTTTGAGACAAGCGTACACGTATGACAGGGGCCTTCCTCTTCATTGCAGCATCAATCTTTTTCCATTCAGTTTTCATGGTTTTTTGATTTACAGAGAGAGTGTACAATCGTTCCCCAGCCTCCATCCTCTCATAAACTTCTGCGAGTGGCATTATCCCTCTGTTTGTAATTATCTGCGTTTTTCCTGTGAAACACGTCAAACCCCCCTCATCAGTAACAATAGCTGCAGCCTTCCTCATTGCAGGAACCATATCTGGATTTGTCATCTTCGTTGTAAGTATATCGCCTTGCTCTACTTTATCAAGTTCATCTATACTATGAACAACCTTAACTGTACCTGTTGCAACACCAGGAGATGCAGGCATACCTTTTGCTATAACCTCACCAGTTACCTCTTCTGTTACCTCTTTTTTCATGCTTAAGGTGGTGATAGCCCTTGACTGTACAATATATAATCTCCCTTCTTCTAATGCCCACTCAATATCCTGTGGCTTTCCATAGTGCTCCTCAATCCTCTTCCCTATGCCAGCTAACTCAATAATCTTCTCATCACTTAGCTTCTGATTTCTTCCTGTTTTCTCATCAAGTTCTATGACAGTTGTCCCTAATGCCTTTTCATTTCTAACAATCTTGAAATCCTGCTTTCTAATACTCTTTTTTAATATCTTCATAGTCTCCTTATCCACAACATAGGTATCAGGATTTACTGAACCAGAAACAACAGCTTCTCCCAACCCATAAGCTGCCTCAATAATTATCTTTGTTGTATCCCCAGTTGGTTCTGCAGTAAACATAACACCAGCAACTTCAGATTTTACCATCTGTTGAACAACAACAGCAATTCCTACCTTTGAGTGGTCAAAACCTTGCTGCACTCTGTAAAAGATTGCCCTTGGTGTATACAGTGATGCCCAGCATTTTCTAACTGCTTTTATCACTTCGTTTTCTCCCTGCACATCCAAAAATGTTGCTTGCTGTCCTGCAAATGATGCT
>JAGGYF010000025.1 GCA_021162685.1 Candidatus Iainarchaeum sp.
GATGTGCATACGCATAAGGAGAGGAAGAAGTTTCAGAGGCACAAGAAAAAGTATAAGTTTATTTTGATGGCATTTGTTTTTGTGTTCGTTTTGGTTGTGTATGATATTCTTTTGAATAAGTTGGGTATACATGTTCCGTTGTTATGATCTCCATTTTTTCATAAGTTTGAACATGTATATGTCAACTGGATGGTTTAGTGACTCTTCTTTGAGAACGGTGCTATAATCACCTATTTTGCTTAGGTGCCTTACGGTTATGATATTGTCACCAATCCACCATTTGAATGTTGGAGTAATGACCTCAGTGTGGCTTGGCATGAAATCTACGGTTATGGGTTTTTCGTCTGGACTAAGATAGATACGGGTTTTTACGTGTTCTTCTCCGACTATTTCTGAGGGGATGCCCAGTGCCCTGAGTGCAGACACTAGTAGTGTGCTTTTTCCTCCACAGTGGCCTATTTTTTCTTTTAGCATGTCTTCTATGGTTTTTGCTTTTCCTTCATGGTCCCACATAAATTCTGTGTGGAAATGCTCAATGAGTTTTACAAGTGCTTCTTCTGGTTCCTTTATTTCTTTGTTAAGGATGTTTGGGAGGTAGTTTTTCATCTTACTGGGATCTACAATGTACTTTTCTTTTATGGTAACAGTTTTTTTGTTTACGGTTCGTTTGTATGTGTTGTTATATGTCTGTCTTCCTGTCATCTTTTTGAATTTCGCTCCAAAGCGTTTTCTGATACTTTTTTTTATTTCTTCAAATGGCATTTATACACCAAGCAATGCTGTTTTTTCTATGGCATCCAATTGTTGTTTTAGGGGCTTTTCTTTTGTCTTTATCTCTTTTGCGTTGAGTTGTTTTAGTATTCTGTTGAATGTTCTCTTTGGTTGTTTGCCCAGTACTATAAGGATTGCTCTCTTGTCGCCTGGTTTTACACCTAGTGTTTTTAGGGCTTTCCCTACCTGGCGCTGACCCGAGAGCCTCAGAAGGAGCTCTATGCCCATGTCTTTTGATATGTTTGTTTTTGAGGAAAATGCTTTAATAGTGGAAAGTATACAATATTTCATGTGAAGATTGCCTAAAACTGCATTGGGGTTGACCATCTGGACAGTTGCCCCCTTGATTTTGGGCAATTCAAAGTTATCTGGGATAAAGGTTTTTATTGTACCGTATGCATAACCTTTGCCTGAAATCATGTTTATGTTAAGGAAAAGGAGGAATAAAAATGGCTAAGTCACATGGAAGAAGTGAGAAGAAACCAACAGGCGCAAAGAAGAAAGCACATAGGGATAAGAGAAAGGCAGAACTTGGAAGGGAGAGACAAGAGGTAACTATAGGAAAGACATTGAAAAAGGTGGTTAAAGGAAGAGGGTCCACAAGAAAGATTGCTCTGAAGCAGGTAGAGGAGGCAAATGTTCTGGATCCAGCAACACACAAGGCAAAGAAAGTGAAGATAATATCAGTGAAGGAGAATAAGGCAAATAGACACTATGTGAGGAGAAATGTAGTAACATTGGGTGCAATTATTGAGACAGAGATGGGCTTGGCAAGGGTTACGTCAAGGCCTGTACAGGAAGGCATAGTGAATGCAGTTCTCATAAAGAAATAGGTTTTAAAAGGTTATTGGAGTAAGGGTTAATGGAAGGTAGAGGGGATGCTATGTATGATATTATAATTGTAGGAGGAGGACCAGCAGGTTTAAGTGGAGCGATATACGCTGGTAGATATAGGATGAAAACACTGGTTTTGGATGATGGGCATAGTGAACTGGTTGGAGCGCATAAGATAGAAAACTGGCCAGGCACGTTATCTATAAGTGGTTATGAGCTGGTTAGTAACATGAAAAAGCATGCAGAAGCATTTGGCGCAGAGATAAAGATGGAGTCAGTTATGAGCATAGAGAAGACGGAAAATGGATTTAGAGTGAAGACAGAAACAGGAGAGTATGAGGGAAAGACACTTCTTTTGGCAACAGGTACTGTTAGAAGGAAACTTGGAGTACCAGGCGAGGAAGAATTTAAAGGAAAAGGAGTGAGTTATTGCGCAGCGTGTGATGCTGCTTTTTTTAAGGATAAGGTTGTGGCAGTTGTTGGTGGCAGTGATGCTGCTGCAACAGAAGCGTTGTTGCTTGCGGAGTATGCGAAGAAGGTTTATATCTTGTACAGAAGGCAGGAGATAAGAGCAGAGCCTATAACAAAGGAGAGGGTTTATGCTAATCCGAAGATTGAGATAATACCTAATGTAAATGTTGTTGAGATCAAAGGAGACCAGATGGTTAAAAGTGTTCTGCTAGATAATGGTAATGAATTGGAACTAGACGGAGTGTTTATTGAGATAGGAGGAGAGCCTGGTAGTGGGCTTGCAGCGCAGATTGGTGTTGAGTTGGATGATAGGAAGAGTATAGTTGTAAATAGTTTGTCAGAGACGAATATACCTGGTGTGTTTGCAGCTGGTGATGCTACCAATTCACCATTTAAGCAGGCGATAACTGCGTCAGCACAAGGAGTGATGGCAGCGTTTAGTGCGTATAGGTATATAAGTAAGGGGTAATCTCATGGTGGAGTATGATGAATTTGGTCCTGAGAAAATCTTCCAGGTATACGACCCTGTTTCTGGGATGAAAGGATTTGTTGTTATTGATAATACTGTTTTGGGCCCAGGAAAGGGCGGCATAAGGATGACACCGAGTGTTGATTTGGATGAGGTTGTTAGGCTGGCAAGAGCGATGACATGGAAGTGCTCTTTGGCTGGGTTGCCGTTTGGTGGTGCGAAGTCTGGGATAATCGCAGATGCAAAGAAGATTTCAGCTAAGAAAAAGAAAGAGATAGTGGAGGCATTTGCAAGAGCAGTATCCTGTGTTTGTCCTTCAGAGTATGTTGCAGCCCCGGATATGTATATGGCAGAGGAAGAGATGGCGATAATTGCTAAGACACTTAAAACTAGGAAGGCGTGCACTGGAAAACCCAGAAGGATGGGAGGCATACCTCATGAGATAGGAAGCACTGGGTGGGGTGTTTTTGAGGCAGCGAGGGTTGCTGCACCCTATGCAGGCATTGATTTGAGAGGAGCCACTGTTGCAGTTGAAGGATTTGGTAATGTTGGTAGTTTTGCTGCGAGATTTTTGTGGGAAGCAGGTGCAAAGCCTGTTGCAGTTTCAGATTCGCATGGAGTTATTTATAATAAAGAAGGGTTGGATTTTGAAAGGCTTGTGAAGGTGAAGAAGGAGAAAAGAACCGTTGTTGCGTACAAGCCAGGAAAGGTACTTCCATGCCCGAAGATAAAGTTTGTTAATGCTGATATATTAGTTACTGCAGCAATTCCTGATCTAGTAAAGATGAAGGACGTAAAGAGAATGAAGTTCAAACTGATTGTTGAGGGGTCTAATATACCAATGAAACCAGAAGTGGAATATGCTCTTGCAAAGAGAGGAGTGCTAGTTGTGCCTGATTTTGTTGCCAATGCGGGCGGAGTGATATCTTCGTATGTGGAGTATAAAGGTGGAAAAGAGAAGGAAGTATTTCCCCTGATATCTAAGATTATACGTAAGAATACGAGAAGGGTTGTCACAGAGGCATTGAAAAAGGGAGAAGCTCCAAGAAGGATTGCTATGAGGATTGCTAGGGATAGGATTTTGAAGAGGAGGAGAAGATGCAGAAAAAGGTAATGATAGTAAAAGCATCAGGTGAAGTAGAGGAGTTTGATCCAAATAAGGTGTATAGGGCGGTGAGGAGAGCAGGTGCTACAGAGGAATTGGCAGAGGAGATTGTCAGAAAGGTTTCAAACAGGGTTAAGCAGGGTTGGACTACTCATAAGATATTTAGGTATACGTTTAAGCTGCTTAATGAGCACAAGCCAGAAGTTGCATCAAAATACGATATAAAAGGAGCGATTTTTAGGTTAGGCCCAGAAGGGCATAATTTTGAAACATTTGTAGGTTTTGTTCTACAGGCATTGGGTTATAAAACAGAGGTAGCAGAGATTCTTGAGGGAAGATGCGTGAAACATGAGGTAGATGTGATAGCATCAAAGCCAGGAGAACGATTGATGGTTGAGTGTAAGTTTCATAATGAACCTGGAATAAAATGCAGTGCGCAGACAGGACTCTACACATATGCAAGGTTCCTGGACCTGACAGAAGGGAAGGAGAAGTTTACAGAACCAATGTTGGTGACTAACACAAAATTTACAACAGACCTTATAGATTATGCACAATGTAGGGGTATAAGACTTTTGGGTTGGAGCTATCCTCTGAAAGAAGGACTTGAGATACTTATAGATAGATTGAAGTTGTATCCTATTACTGTGCTGCAGAATTTGGACAGGAGGACAATGAGGATTTTGTTTGAGAACGGAGTGATGTTAGTTAAGCAATTGCGTGACATAGATACACGCGAGTTCTCAAAGAAGACAGGTATTCCCTCAAAGGTTCTGTGGAGGTTGAGGAAAGAAGCGGAGAGGATTTAGTAGTACACACGGAGGATACATTCATCAAACTTATCTTTTATGTGTTCGTACATGTCCTCCATCTCTCTGCGTGAGTATCTGTCCCAGCTGAATGTGGGGTCAAGAAGTTCTTGTTCTCTCCTACGTATGTACTGTTGGAGTGCGTATCGTTTTGCCCCTTTTATCTCATCTGTTAGTTTCATGACGTCGTCAAATGAGAGGATGGCAGGAGAAACTGTTGTTCTGAATTCATAATCTACTTTGTTTTTCATGAGGAGTGCAACACTTTGTTTTATTTTTTCTGTGTCTACGTCTGCACGAACGATCTCTTTGTATTTGTCTATTGGGGCTTTGTAATCCATTGCTATATAGTCAACAAGGTTATCCTGGATGAGTTTTTCTACTATGTCTGGATTGGTTCCATTTGTGTCTAGTTTCACAAGAAAACCTTTTTGTTTTACCTTTTTTATGAAGTCATAGAGGTCTGGTTGGAGTGTTGGTTCTCCGCCAGTGATGACTAATCCATCTATTTGCCCCTTTCTCTTGTCAAGATAGGATAAGATTTCGTCTTCGCTGAATGTTTTGCCTGGTGGAAAACGAGCAGGTTCAACGAGTTGGGGGTTATGGCAATAACCGCATCTGAAATTGCATCCTTGGGTGAAGATAATAGAAGAGATGTGGTGGGGAAAGTCAAGGAGAGAGACCTTTGTGAATTCTTTTATTATCATCCTTTCCTCACCACATTATGCAACCTTGAACGCTTTTCTGTCACTGAACTCTGACTGTTTTCCGTCGTTCCACTGGTTGACAGGCCTGAGGTATCCGACAACACGTGAGTATACCTCACAACGTGTCCTCTGTTCCTCTAATGTTTGTGTTTGAGCTGCGACCTTTCCATCCATCTAAGCCACCTCCTTTTGAATATAACCAATTTCAGCATCACAGATTGGGCAGAATTCATGTTCACCAGGTATGTATCCGTGCTTTGGACATATGCTGAATGTTGGTGTCAGTGTAAAGTATGGAAGCGTGTAGCGCTCTGCAATTCTTTTGACAAGTATCTTTGCTGATTCACCATCAGGCAATCTCTCTCCTAAGAAGATGTGTAGTACTGTTCCACCTGTGTACTTTGTTTGGAGTTCATCTTGTAGGTCTAATGCCTCAAATATGTCATCTGTGAAGTTTACTGGTAGTTGTGTTGAGTTAGTGTAGTATGGTGCTGCTCCATGTTTGTATGCTTCTTCATTTGCAGTTATGATATCTGGGTATATCTCTTTGTCAAGTCTTGCAAACCTGTATGTTGTCCCCTCTCCTGGTGTTGCTTCAAGATTGTATAGGTGATTTGTTTCGTCTTGGTATTCCCTCAGTTTATCAAGCATGTAGTCCATTACGCGTAAGGCAAATCTGCGACCTTCCTCTGACCCAATTGTTGTGCCCATAAAGTTGAGTAATGCTTCGTTCATTCCTAAGAGACCAATAGTAGAGAAGTGATTGCTCCAATATCCTCCAAATCCTTCTTTTATGAATTTGAGGTAGTGCTTTGAGTATGGATATAATCCACGTTCAGTAAACTTCTCAATTGCCTCCCTCTTTATTTCAAGGCTTTCTTTTGCTATGTCCATGAGTTCTCCAACCCGCTCAAGGAATTGTGTGTCGTCCTTGCTCAGGTATCCAATTCTGGGCATGTTTAGTGTTACAACACCTATGCTTCCAGTGAGCGGATTTGAGGCGAATAAGCCACCGCCCCTTTTCCTTAACTCTCTGTTGTCCAATCTAAGCCTGCAGCACATTGAACGTGCGTCATCTGGATTCATATCGCTGTTTATGAAATTGGCGAAATAAGGAATACCATACTTTGCAGTCATCTCAAATACCTTTTCTGCAGTTTCGGCATTCCAGTCAAAATCTTTGGTTATGTTATATGTGGGGATGGGGAACGTGAACACTCTGCCTGTGGCATCTCCCTCAAGCATAACCTCTGCAAATGCATTGTTCAGCATATCAATTTCATCTTGATAATCTGCATACGTGTCGTTGAGTAGTTTTCCACCAATAACTACATTCTCCCTTGCTACAGCACCGCTCGGCACCAAATCCATTGTTACATTTGTGAATGGGGTTTGGAAACCTACACGTGTTGGAACATTTATGTTGAATAGGAACTCTTGCATATGCTGTTTCACTTGTTCGTAGGAGAGATTGTCTGCTCTTATGAATGGAGCTAGGTATGTGTCAAAGTTTGAAAAGGCTTGTGCACCTGCTGCCTCACCTTGCAGGGTGTAGAAGAAGTTTACGATCTGGCCAAGTGCAGTTCTCAGGTGTTTTGGTGGGTTGCTTGCTATCTTTCCATAAACACCTTTAAAACCATATGCTAGTAGGTCACGTAACTCCCATCCACAGCAGTATGCAGAGAGAAGGCCAAGGTCGTGGATGTGGAAATCGCCTTTTGTGTGTGCCTCTCTTATGCGCGAGGTGTATATCTTGCTTAGCCAGTATCTCTCAGTAATACGTGATGAGATATGGACATTTAGTCCTTGTAGTGAATATGTCATATTGCTGTTTTCTTTAACCCTCCAGTCAGCACGTTCTATATAGCCATCTACAAGTTGCTCTGCTTCCTCAAGGATGCCGTTTAATTGCCTTATACGTGCGTGCTGGTCTCTATAAAGGATGTACGCCTTTGCTGTTTTTGCGTGTCCCTCCTCTATAAGCACCTTTTCTACAACATCCTGGACTGTTTCAACATCTGGGTAGTTTCCTTCCATATTTTTCAGGCGTTCTATAACCTTTTCTGTGAGCTCCTCTGCTCGTTTTCTGTCTTCTCCTCCTACAGCCCTTGCTGCCTTGAAAATAGCCCTTGTGATCTTCTCTTTGTCAAAAGGAACAACGGTTCCGTCTCTTTTTCGTATGACATCAAGCTTCATTACATCACCATATTAGGAATTCTTATCTAATAAATGAAATTATATTAGGATTCCGAACAATTAAACGGCGAAAGTAGTTACTCAAAAGTTATATATATACTTTTTTGTTCGGATTTCTAACCAAAAAATTATTACATATACGAAATTCTAACCAAAAATGAGTAATTACGAGAAATCGCCTTGTATCCCTAAAATTTTATGAGTTTCCCAAGGTGTTCTGAGAACGCGTTTTTTCCTCTATGCCAGATGGGTAGCGCCGGGGGTGGGACTCGAACCCACGTGTCCCGAAGGACAGTGACTCTCTGCCGTCCAAC
>JAGGYF010000037.1 GCA_021162685.1 Candidatus Iainarchaeum sp.
GATTAGTAGTTATTACAGGGTGTGCTCACCCAGGAATTGTAAACATTGTGAAGAAAGCTAAAGAGTTGATGAAAAGGAATGAGGTATACTTGGTTTTAGGTGGGTTCCACCATCCTCCTATATCTTGCGTTAAGGAATTCAAAGAATTGCAAGTTGAGAAGGTTGCGCCATCCCATTGCACAGGTGATTTTGTCAGAGAAGCTTTCAGGAAAGAATATAATGAAAATTTTATTGAATATGGAGTAGGAAAGATAGTTGAAATTAAATAAAACAGTTGACCTAAAACATGAGAGGTAACAAAAATGGAAATCGCAGAAAATAAGCCATATTTATCTTATATCTTAATTGGGCTGTTGTATTTTATATCAAAAGCGACATTTTATGTTTTTGATTTTGTTTCTGCAAGAATATTTGAGTGTATAGCAACCGCACAAATTGCTTTGGCTTTTCTGATGCTTAAAGATTTGAAAAAAATTAAGGATGGATGAATATGGAAGACCTGTTGTTAATAGTATTCCTCATCTTTGCTGGACAAACCTTTGGTTCTCTAGTTGGGTTAATCAAAAAACCTGGAAAAATTGTACTATATGGTTCTCTGGCATTTGCTGCTTCGATGATGCTGGGCATATCTTTTTTTCAGTTGATACCTGAAAGTTTAAAAATCTCATCAGCTCTCTTAGTAACAACATCTTTTATCTTGGGAATAGTAATAATGCGAATTGTTGACAAAACCCTCCCTCACATAAACCCTGAGTTAATGAAAAAGGAAAAGCCCTCTATTAAAAGAAGTGTTACTATGCTTGTTATTGGGATAGCTCTACACAATATACCAGAAGGATTAGCAATTGGTGCCGGGTTTGCTCTATCGCCTGCATTGGGGATTATGGTAGCCCTGGGAATTGCAGCACAAGACGTGCCGGAAAATATCGCAACAATCGTTCCATTATATGGATTAACAAAAAAGAGAGTGAAATCTTTTAACATATTAGTGACAACAGTGCTGTTTGAATTGTTTGGCTTTATCTCTGGTTATTATATTTTAAAGGGAACTGCACTAAATCTATTAGGTGCATCACTTGCACTTGCAGCAGGTTTTATGACCTACATCTCAGTAGAAGAGTTGATTCCAGCAGCACAAATAGAAAAGTATCCAAAAATGGGTACTATCAGCTTTATTTTAGGAATACTATGCGTTTTACTGATTAACCTTTTGGCAGGCTAAAAATAACAAAGAGGTCTCTCCTTACCCTGCCTTCGGCTCTGTTACATAACAGCGGTTATCTGGGATTTTCCTGCGAAATCCCAAAATTGCCCTCGGCAACCTCTTTTATCCGCAAGACGTTATGCTAACAATAAGTTGACTTCACCGCTTTGCAGAAAGGTTTAAATTGAATAAATGTATTAAATTTTTGCTGCTCTTGGTGCTGATATGGGGAAAATAGAAAAATTGAAGATGAGGGACTTCAAATCGTTTAGAAATAACGTTATCCCCTTTGTTGAAGGATTTACAACAGTAGTTGGACCAAATGGTTCTGGGAAATCAAACATACTTGACGCTATCATCTTTGTTTTGGGTACACAATCAATGAAAACACTGAGAGCAGGTAGACTCAAAGATCTTGTTCACCATGGTAGTAGAACAGGAACTGCTGAGGTCACTGTTGTTTTAAACGCTGATGGAGAAAAGTATGAGATAAAGCGACTAATTGATAAAAAAGGTATGAGCCAATTCAGAATTAATGGAAAGAAAACAACAAGAAATGCAGTTGTTGAATTGTTAACAAGTATGAACATACCACCAGAAGGACACAATTATATCATGCAGGGAGATGTAACAAGCCTTATAAACATGACACCAAGACAGAGAAGAGAGATTATAGATGATGTTGCAGGTATTGCTGAATACAATCAGAAAAAAGAACAGGCATTGAGAGAACTTGAAAGAGTTGAAGCCAAGATAAAAGAGGCTGAAATTATTTTATATGAAAGAAAGGGATTCCTTGGTGAACTGAAAAAGGAGAGAGATGAAGCTTTACGTTATAAGAAGTACGAGAAGAAAAGAGAAGCATTAAAACATGCAATCATATACAAAGAGTTAAAAGAAATTGAAGAAAAATTCAATAGGTATATTGAAGAAGTAAAGAAAGCAGAAAGAGAAG
The DNA here is from genome assembly GCA_021162685.1 of Candidatus Iainarchaeum sp. Lineage (GTDB taxonomy): Archaea > B1Sed10-29 > B1Sed10-29 > WALL01 > WALL01 > JAGGYF01. Next base: position 2,160 of record JAGGYF010000037.1, read on the forward strand.
TTGAGGAACTGAGTGATAAGATAAATAGGACAAATGCAAGCATTGAGAACTGGCAAAATCAGTTACGCACACTGAACAATGAGATTATGTCAAAAGGTGAGAAAGACCAATTGATGTTGCATAAGGAGATTGAGAGGATAAAAAGTAACATTGCAATATTAGATGAAAAAGTGAAAAGCAAGCAGGAGGAGTTAACAAGAGCAAAGAGAGATATTGAAAATGCAAGGAAGCAGATTGCACAGCTTGAAAAAGAACATATTGAGAAGAATGAGTCTCTGGTAACATTGGAAAATGAGAAGAAGGCGTATGAGGAGAGGATAAAGGAGAAACAAGAGGAATTGGACAGATATATGAGAGAATTAAAGGAGAAGAACTTGCTTGTTGGGGATGTCACACAAAGAATTGAGGAGATAAATGGGGAAATTGCAAAGCAGAAAGAGATCCTATACTCTATACGAGCAGATGTTGAACAGTTGAGAGAGAGAATCAGCATAAAGAAGTTGAGCATTTCAGACGAGAAAGAGGAAAAACTGCATACAGATAAGAAGGTTGAAGAATTGAAGGAGAGGTATGATGAATTAAATAAAGAGTTGGCAAAGAGCAGGAGAGAGGTATTAGGATTTGAGATGGAGATTGAGGAGTTATACAAAAAGGAGAAAGGGCTTAATATTGAACTTGAAAAAACCGATGAGGAACTTGAACATTCAAGGGAACAATATCACGCACTACAGTCAAAGGTTATGACAATAAAACACATGAGTGGGAATACGGCAAGTGATGCTGTTATAAAAGCTGCAAATGCTGGTGAGCTTGACGGGGTGCTGGGGAAAATTGAGGACCTATGCACATTTGATGAACAGTATTCCACTGCACTACAGACAGCTGCTGGAAGACGTATGTATTTTGTGGTAACAAGAGATGCTGAAAGCGCAACAAAAGCAATAAAGTGGTTGAAGAAGAAGAGGTTAGGTGCTACAACATTTATACCATTGGATTGCATTAAACCAGTTGAGATACCAGACGAAGCAAAAGAGGCATTGAAAGACCCAGATGCCATTGATTTGGCAATTAATCTTGTCAAGTTTGACCCGAAATACAAGAATGCGTTTGACTATGTTTTTGGCGATACAATAATTGTTAGAGACATAGATACAGCAAAGCGCATTGGTTTTGGAACAGTAAGGATGGCAACGCTTGATGGTGACCTTGCTGAAAGGAGTGGAGCAGTAACAGGAGGATATAAGCAGGCTACGATCACACTACAAGAGATAAGGACAATTGAAGACTTGAAAACAAGGATTGAAAAGCTTGACAAAAGAAAGAACAAGATTATAAATGAATTGGAAGATATTAGAGCATCATTGAATAATATTCGGTCCAAAAAGGCAGAGATGGAGCTTAGAGTAAAGGAGTTGGAAGTAACCGTAAACGAGATAAAAGGCAGAATTGATGAGTTTAATGAGATAACCCAGAAGGCAGAATCAAAATATAGTAAGGTTATGGAGGAAATTGAAAAGCTGAAAAGCGAAATCATTGAAAAAGAGGAGCTTATGAGAGAAAAACAGGCAGAAGTGGAGGAACTTGAAAGAAAGAAGGAACTCATAAAAGAAAAGATGGATTCTCCTGAGATGAAAAAGGTCTCAGAAAGAATAAATGAAATGCAAAGCGCTCTCCAAATGCTCAATGACCAGAAGTCAGAGATTGTAATACAGATAAATTCCATAAGGTCAGAGATTGAAAAAGTGATTGGCACCAAAAAGGAGGCACTTGCGAAGAGGATCAAAGAAAGCGAGGAGGAGATTGAAAAACTCAAAGAGGAGATAAGGAGTATTGAAAAGGAAAAGGAGACGCTTGAAGAAACGTTAAAGGAGAAGATTTTGAAGGAGAAGGAGTTATCTAGTTCTATAAGAGGATTGATAGAGAAGAGGGAATCTTTGGAAAAAGAGATAAGAGAAATGGCAGAACAAAAGGGGCATCTACAAAGACAACTTGAGATGAAAAAGCAGAGATTAAATGAACTGAACATAGAGAAGGCGAAGATTGAAACAAAATATGCTGATTTGAAACAAGAGTTTGATGAAAGTATTGAGGTTGAAGAATTTGACATGACTATTGAGGAGATGAAAAAGGCTGTTGAGGACTTAACAATAAAGATGGCAAAACTTGAACCGATAAATCTGAAAGCTGTTGAGGTTTATGATAAGTATATGCAGGAGATTGAATCACTCAAAGAAAAAGGGAAAGTGCTTGAAGCAGAGAGACAGGCAGTATTAGAGATGATGGACCAGATAGAACAGAGAAGGCTTGAAGTGTTCATGGAAGCATATGAAGCAATAAGGAAATACTTCAGCCAGACGTATAAGGAATTCTTCCCAGAAGCAATGGAGGAAACATATGCAGATATAAAACTTGAAAACCCTGAAAATCCGTTTGAGGGAGGATTACTGATAGAAGCAAGGCCAGCAGGAAAACCAATAAAGAAGATAGACTCAATGAGTGGAGGAGAAAAGGCTCTAACAGCTATTGCGTTCTTGTTTGCAATTCAGATGTACTCTCCTGCACCATTCTATGTTTTGGATGAAGCAGACGCACCACTTGACAAGGCGAATTCTGTTAGGTTGGCTGAGATGATAAGGAAGAAATCAGCAGAATGTCAGTTTATTGTTATTACTCACAATGGACCTGTGATAAAGGCATCTGACCAGGTTATAGGAGTGTCTATGGATAAAGAAACTGGAAGCTCTGTGGTTGAAGTTGATTTAAAACGATTTGCAGCAATGCAGCAATTATCAAAAGAGCAGGGCGAAAACACCGTAATGACTAAATAAAACATACGATTTTTATAGTGTATGATATTGAGATGTCCAAAGTGTAATAATACGTATAAGCCAGAAAAGAATAGATACATATGTGATTGTGGTTCTGTTCTGATTGTTGAATATAGTTCACTACAATGGAGGCCAAAAGGGGAGGGGGTGTGGAGATATAAGTTTGCGTTACCGTTCAGAGGAAGGCCGGTAACTATGGATGAAGGCAATACTGGGATGGTGCACAGCGAGAGTGTTGAAAACAAGTTAGGGTTGAGAGAAGTATATTTCAAACTTGAAGGAGATAATCCAACAGATTCATTTAAGGATAGGGGGACAACAGTTGTTATATCAAGGGCAAAGAAAGAGGGGTTCAAGACAGTAGGAGTTGCAAGTACTGGAAACATGGGTGCATCTGTTGCCGCATATGCAGCACATGGTAACCTAAAAACAAAAGTTTTTGTTCCAGCAGATACACCAGAGGAAAAGATAGCACAGATAGTTGTGCATGGCGCAGAACTTGTTAGAGTAGAAGGGACATTCCAGGACTGTGTCAACGCACTGTGGGATGCTGTTCATGATGAGAGGGTGTATCTTGCAGAGACTGGACTAAATCCATATTACATAGAGGGAGAAAAAACACTTGGATTTGAGATATACGAGGATGTAGGCATACCAGATAAAATAATTGTTCCTATGGGAACTGGTGGCCTAATAACCGCAATATACAAGGCATTTAAAGAATTAAAGCAGATGAAAAGAACTAGGAAATTGCCGCAGATGGTTGGTGTACAAGCTGCAAAATGTTCGCCCATTATTGATGCATGGAAGAGAGGGAGCGAAGAACCAAAAACTCCAAAAAAAGCTGAAACCATTGCTTCCGCAATTATGGTGAAAACCCCTTTTAATGGAAGGACTGCCATAAGAGCGATAAATGAGTCAAATGGCACAGCTGTTGAGGTAACTGATAGGCAGATAGTAAGGGCTATGAAAGAGCTGGGGAAGGATGGCATATTTGCTGAGCCTGCTAGTGCAACAACATTAGCAGCACTAGAAAAGATAGAAGTAGAAGAAAAAGAGAAGGTTGTTTTAGTAATCACTGGACACGGACTAAAACAACCTGAAGCTGTTTTTGGTTGATTACTTTAGCTTTGTCCTTTTTAGGAATTCGTTGATCACATCGTTTAGATTTGGATGGCCTTTCTCATCCAGTTCATATCTAACCCTGATTACTGGTTTATTCACTTTCAATATCTTTGTTAGGTCAATGGGTGTGCCTGAAAGAACTACATCACATTTTGCCTTGTTTATTGTCTGTTCCAATTCTTTTATCTGCTGTTTTGAGTAACCCATAGCAGGCAGTACTTTACCAAGCTGCGGGAACTCTTTGTATATCTTCTTTAGATTTGATGGCACATAGGGTCTTGGGTCAACAATCTTACACTTATATCTCATTGCGGCAATTGTTCCTGCACCATATGCCATATTTCCATGGGTTAGGGTTGGACCATCTTCAACGATCAAAACCCTCTTCCCTCTCACTGCTTTTGGGTCTTCAACAATAATCTTTGAGTTCGCATGTATTATCTTTGCTTTTGGGTTTATTCTCTTGATGTTGTTCACTACTGTCTCTATATCTCTCTTTTTCGCTGAGTCCTCCTTGTTTATTATCACATAATCTGCAAGGCGTGCATTTACCTCTCCTGGATACGAACCAATCTCATCGCCTGGTCTATGAGGGTCTGCAACAACTAGCAACATATCTGGAACATAGAATGAAACTTCGTTGTTGCCTCCATCCCATACTATCACATCTGCTTCCTTCTCTGCCTTACGTATTATTTTCTCATAATCTACGCCCGAGTAAACCACAAGTCCTCTCTCAATATATGGTTCATATTCCTCTCTTTCCTCAATAGTACATTTGTGTTTTTTTAGATCCTCATATGTAGCAAATCTCATGGCTATCTGTTTTTCAAGATTACCATATGGCATCGGTTCCCTTATGGCAACAACACGGTACCCTCTATCCTTAAGAAGTTTCACTATCTTTCTTGATGTCTGGCTCTTTCCACATCCTGTTCTGACTGCACATACTGCAATAACTGGTTTTCTTGATTTGAGCATTGTGTGTTCTGGTGAAACCAACATGAAGTCAGCACCAGATGCAAGTGCTCTTGATGCTTTGTGCATAACCTCTGCATATGGTATATCAGAATATGCAAGTACAACAAGGTCTACCCTTTTCTTTTTCACGTACTCCTCAAGTTTTGATTCTGGGATTGTGGGTATGCCCTTTGGATACAATCTGCCAGCAAGTTTGGGAGGATATCTCCTCAATGATGTATTTGTTGTCCCCAAGTTTTGCTCTTCTGCCATTGTAAACGCAACTACTTCGTATGCCTTGTTGTTTCTGAAAACTGTATTAAAGAGATGGTAATCCATACCCGCTGCTCCAATAATAATTACTCTCTTTCGTTTCATAGAAAAACACCTCAAAGGAATTACACATAAAACGTATAAATAGGTTACCTCAAGAATCCATTAACTATAAGTTCTATTGCTTCATCTTCAGAAAGCCCCCTACTCCTAAGATAATTTAGTTCCTCCTCAGATATCTTTCCGATTGATGCTTCGTGCGTCATGGTTACATCTTTGTTCTTATCAATAAGTTTCGGGATAAATGTAACCCTGCTTTCGTTATCCAAAAGCATACCTTGGCAATCCAGATGGCCTCTCCCTGCTGCGTTTCCAACAATCTGACTGTAAACCTTTGCTTCACTCCCATTACTCACTACAATTCTTGATTTAATGGTTCCACTTGCATTGTCACCATTAAGATAGAGTGTATCTGTTGTCTTCACATCAGAACCACTTGCATTGATCACTATTTCCATGTCTGCTTTTGCTCCCTCATAACACAATACCGTTGTTTTAATATCCATGCGCGCCGGCGGAGAGAGTGATTTGTAATAATAGGAAAGTTTAGCATCTTTTTCCAAGACAAACCTGTAATTTGTTGTCAATTTATCATCCTTCCCCCATCTATGTATGCTCTTAAATGTTGCAGATGCTCCTTCCTTCAAGATAATTGTTCCCTTTGCATCATGAGTTGCATTCAGGTTCTCAACAAGGGCATTGCATAAAGATAACATATCAACATGTATGCCTTTTTCTACTACAAGGAGATTTAGGACATGTTGTGATATATTTTTTGAGGATACACTAACACAGCTGGATAATGGGAATTTTGGTTGTTTCTTCACCCACATAAAATATCCTTCATTCCTACCCTTTTTAGCATATCTTTTGGCAAGAGGTATTTTCTTCATTGCCTCCTTCATAGGTAGCAAAGTTATTCCGTTCTGTGCGTATATCTCCTTTATCTTATGATTTATGTATTGATAACTTGCACTCTTTGCATTTTTCATAACTGTGCCTCCTTACAGTATCCCATACCTTTCTCCAATTTTTTGATGTGCATACTATCTTCCCATCTAACATTACATGGGTCATATCCGGTTTCATTTTTGATAGGATTTCTGGTCTGTGGGTTATTACAAGTGCGGACGCATGTGTTTTTTCCAATTCCTCTCTCATAAGTTGAACTACCCTATCTAGTTTATTTATGTCAAGCCCGGAATCAATCTCATCAAAAATAACGAGTTTTGGCTTAAGGGAGAACACTTGTATTATTTCTGATATCTTTTTTTCTCCACCGGAGAATCCAACATTTAATTCCCTCTGCATCAAACGTGATATAATTGGATCATCATAATCAAACGTCCCTTTGGAGATGCGCTTCATAAATTCTGAAAGGGTTACGCCTTTTACCTCCGGTGGATTCTGGAAAGTCATTGCTATCCCAAGCTTTGCTCTCTTCTCAGGAGGAAGCAATGATACATCCTTCTTGTTGAATAATATCTTTCCATGTGTTATTTTGTACTTTGGAATACCCATTATGGTATATGCAAGGGTTGATTTTCCAGAACCGTTTGGTCCAATAAGTGCATGGGTCTTAGCCTTTGGAATGGATAGATTTAAATCGCGAAGAATGGGCTTCCCACCCACCGATACACTCAATGCTTTTATCTTAAGCGTTTCTATCCCCCATAAAAAGTTAGAAGAAGGAAGGAGGTTAGCCCCTCCTCTGGGCGCTGTCTAACCGAATAATGCTCCAAGTCCTGCTGCAGCTTCTTCCTCTGTCTTTCCTTTTTCCTCTTCTTTCTTCTCCTCTTTCTTCTCTTCCTTTGGTGCCTCTCCCGCAGGCGCTGGTGCTGGTGCTGCTGCTGTAACTGCTGCCTTTGATATTGCCTCTTCAATGTCCACTCCGTCCAGAGATGCCACAAGTGCTTTTACCTTTGCATCATCTACCTTTATGTCCGCTGCTTCTAGCACCTTCTTGACGTTCTCTTCATTTATCTCCTTTCCTGCTGCATGCAGTAAAAGTGCTGTGTATACGTATTCCATTTCATTCACCTAGTTTTCTTTAATATGAGACGCAAGCACACTGGCTTGCGCTTGAGCTTTTGTTAAAAGCTCTTCTATCACCCTCTTGTCCAGGATAACAGCGTTTATTCCAAGGTTTAATGCATCCTTGAATGCCTTTGCGATCAAATGCGGTATGGAGGTGTGTGTGGGGTATGCGCAATTTACGCTCAGATTCAAGGCATTCATATATGCATTCTGTATGTTCTGTATTGTCTCCTCTTCGCTGATATCCAGAACTTGAGGAGTGAATATGACGCCAGCATCTAAAACAGCGTTTACATCTAAACCAATTTCAAACGGCTTTACACCAAGCTTGTTTAGGGCATTCGCAACCTCTGGTGTTATTATGTCTCCCTCTTTTGCAACAACAGAGTCTTTCATCACCTTTATGGAGCCACCATCTATTCTTGCGTTGATACCAGCTGCTTTTAGATCACCAAGTGCAGGCCCTGGCGGCAAACCCGTATCTCCAGCAGGTACAATAATATCAAATGGTGCAATTTGGCCTGCTTTTGCAGCTGCCTTTGACCTGTTCTTCTTCAATGTCTTGAATAATCTGAATGCATCCATCTCAGTAAAAATCACTGCAATTGGGCCATCAAGGTATTTCTCAAGTTGTTTTACTTCCTCCTTGCCGCTGTTCTCCATTGCAATACGTAGCAGGTTAAGTTTCACGACCTTTATAACGGCTTTTTCTCTTAACTTTGCCCTTATCTCTTGGAACTGAGATGCTGGCAAACCCTTAATACTTGATATTGCTATTACTGGATACTTCTGTATGAGTTCCTCAAGTTCCTTCACAGCTTTTTTCTTCCACTCTGCTACGTGTGCCATTCACAACACCTTACATCTCCACTTTTACTGATGGTCCCATTGTGGTCTTTACAAAAATGCTCTTTATGTTTCCTTCCTTATCTGGGAGTTTGTCCTTTACTGCATTTATAACTGCCATTGCATTCTCCACAAGGTCATCTACTGGCATTACCTCTGTGCCGATAGGAGCATGTATGACAGGAAGGTATTTTCCTTTTGTTCGTATGATGATTGTCTTTTTTAACCGCTCTACAATTGGTTTTATGTTTGCACCTGGTGGAACTGGCTTTGGCATCTTTCCTCTAGGACCTAAAACCTGACCAAACAACTTACCAATCTGGGGCATAAGTGGTGCTTCTGCTATGAAGAAATCAAACTCATTAGCAATCTTCTTCAACTTCTTCTTGTTCTTCCCGTATTCCTCAATTTCGTTGGCTTTTATTATTTTATCAACAACACCCTTTGCATTTGATGCCAGTTCATCTCCACATATGACACAGATCTTTACCTCTTTTCCCTTTCCTTTTGGTAGAACGACCTCCATGTTTAATCTGTTCTCTGGTTTTGTAAAGTCAATATTCCTAAAATTAATAGCAAGGTCTACTGTTTGTGTAAATTTCCTCTTCGGTGATGCGGTCTTTGCCTTTTCAATTGCTTCTTTCAGTTTCATCAAATCCCTCCTGTTCGTCTGAACAGTAATTGGGCTACTTCTTCTCTTCTGGCTTCTTCTCCTCCTTCTTCTCTTCCTCTTTTGGTGCTTCCTTCCTCTTTATCGTTGATTGGAGCTCCTTCTTTCTTGCCTCAATCTTTTCTTTTGGCCAGAATTGTAGCTCAACCTTTCCAAGTATTTTATCATCATAAATGCCTTGGTCCACTTCCTTCTGAACCTCTCTTGGGTCTTTGCCTTCAACTAAAACGCCCAGTGAGTAGCAGGTCCCCAAAACCTCCTTGACAGCTGCTCTGTCTGTGCTTGCAAGCATGGACTCCTTCTTCATCCTTGCGATCTTTATTACTCTATCTATATCCATGTCTGCAACCTTCTCTACCTTTGGCCTTGCAGACCCTTTCTCCAAACCAAGTTCCTTTTTTATTAGCGCGCTGACTGGAGGAGAACCAACCTCTACTCTAAACTCTTTTGTAGCAGAATCAACAATAATCTTCACAGGTACCTTCATCCCAGCGAAGTCCTTTGTTTTATTATTTATCTCTGAAATTACCTTTCCTATGTTTACCCCTAATGGGCCTAGCGCAGGTCCTAATGGGGGACCAGCACTGGCGCTTCCTCCGTCCACGAGTGCCTCTACAATGGTTTCTGGCATATAGTTCACCTACTACTTAGCTCAGAAGCTACTAGAATAAGTGCGTAACCCTATTGTTTTAGACAGGGTTGTTTATAAAGGTATCGGTCACTTTGGCTTTGCGTCAAAAATAACTCCACTGTTGATTAGCTGCCATTAAGGCAGCAGTTTACCCCTTTTGACTTCCCAACCGATACATTTATATACTACATATATA
>JAGGYF010000003.1 GCA_021162685.1 Candidatus Iainarchaeum sp.
ACAAAACAACCAACCACAGAAACACCCATAAGCATATACGCAATACCTGTTGACGAAGCACACGGAAAAGTCCTTATTGCAAACACTGGAAACAAACCCATAACACTGAGCTATCTAAACACAACAGACGGAACAACATGCGACTTTGGCCAAACAGTAACAATCCAACCTGGCCAACAAGCAATGTGCACAATGCCACCGAAAAGGGGAACAACATATTTGTATGGTTCAGGAACAGGAAGCACCCCTGTTTCCATGTCCTCAGTTTCTGACTTCACAGTTTCTTCTTCTCCATTGTTTTCCTCAACAACATGGAGCGATTCCGGAAGCAGCGGCACATATGAGAACACAACAACTGGAAGCGTAAAACTTGCATCAAAGCAATGGTGGAAAAAGAGGATAACATCATCTTCATCAGATGAGAAAGATGCCCAGTTGGTGGTTAATTCCTCTGATATTGTTCATATAATCTTCCGCAAAACAGATACTGATGAAAACATATATATGGCTCATTCACCTTCTTGGCAAGCTAACGCCATTATCTCTTCCTCAGGCAACCAACGTTATGTTTCTGTTGATATAGATTCCAATGACGTGATTCATATTGTTTTTGAAGATTGGGAAAGGGGAGGCACATATGATATCAGTTATGCAAACTCTTCATCAGGATGGCAGAAGGTTAGGATATTTGATTACAATATAATCGGAGACACAACTCACATACCATCTGTTGCTGTTGGACCAACTGGTGAGGTTCACGCTGTGTGCGATACTGTGGGCTCTGTGTATTATACAAATTCCTCTTCAAATTGGGCTAGTACAAAGATAAATACAAATTATGCAATACGAGCTAACATAGATATAGACTCCAATAATGTGCCGCATGTGGTGTGGAGGGACGGATTAAATGATGGGAACATAATCTACACAAATGGTTCCTCCAACTGGCAGAAAACAACGATCTCAGTTTACCCAGGTCGTGCAGAAACCATTGTTGTTGATGGAAATGATGTCATCCATGTTGCATGGGCCGCGCAGCTACCCTCTGGCAATTACGCAGTTTACTATACAAACTCCTCTTCCGGATGGGCTAATACGAGGGTTTCCTCTGCCTCTTTTTCATCCCTCCCTGCTGTTCATATACAATCCGATGCCAATAATGTTGTTCATATTGCGTGGAGTGCAGCAAATGGCACAGACTATCGTATATACTATTCAAATTCTTCATCCAATTGGCAGAATGTTGAAATTGCTAACACTCCCTCCTCCAGTAGGTTGGGCCTTGTCCAGAGGAGCCTCTGGTTGGATAGCAATAACATAGTACATGTAGGATGGGAGGATTACCGCAGCGGAAACTATGACATCTACTACGCAAACTCCTCCACCCACTACTACACAACAGGAACATTCACCTCCCAACCATTAAACACTGGCCAAATCTCAAACATAACAAACGTTCAATGGACAGAAACAAAACCAACAGGAACAAATCTTGCTGTTTCACTAATCCTGAGCAATGTGTCAGACTTCTCAACAAACACAACAGAAACAGCAACAAACAACGCAGGCATAACAACAAACGCCCAATACATCAAATACTTCCTAAACCTGACAACAAATGATTGGGATACAACACCAATCATGCACTCTATATCCATAACATACAAACCACTACTATCAAACCTCACATATACAGTAAATCTTGACAATGGCATACAATGGGTAGCCCTGAACAGAAGCGATGGCACACAAATAGCCAACGAAACTGTCTCAAACTGCAATACCTTCTACACAAACACAGAAGAGGTAAACACAGGTTACACATATACAATCATTGCAAAGGACTGTTTGGGAAACACTTATACAGAAAGTTATCCATAATACTAATAGTGGGGTCTTGTATCCCACCACGAACGCCCATATGCAAGAGCGTCTTGGGGGACACCTACTGTTTCCCCTGCGCAATGCGAAGCGCAGAGCATACTACGGGGATATACTCCCTTGCTTCGCTTTGCGAACCCTCGGAATCCACACCCCCTCCTTTCAATGGTTTTCTAATAGTGTGGCTTTATGCCACACTACGAACGCCCATATGTAATTTGGGCATAGTAATCTTTTTATTTTCTGACACATAAACACAATTATGCGCGATCTTGTTATGTCTGCACTCTCAGTATCAATCATCGTACTATTCTTTATGATGCTCTTTGTTACATTGTTCATCATTGCAACCTCTTGGCATTTTACAAATCCAGAGATGAAAACGCATCAAGGTTTCTACCAGATAAAGGTTTCGGATTTTGGGTTCTACAAGAACAGATTTAACATAGTGTACATAAACGATTCTCCCCAAACTATAACTCAACTCAAGGCGATATATACGTCAGATGGAGAAAGTGTGACAGAAGCACTAAACACAACATGGAAACCTAACCAACCACTATACCAGTCTGTTATCTTTGAAATGCCGTGCGAGAATACCTTTTCTGTTTCAGTGTATATTGAATATTCAGATGAGACAGGAAAAACACGCGTAGAAAGGGGCATAATAAGTGGGCAGTGTGGGTGACACCAAAACTATTTTTTACCTCTTCTTCCTTTTTCTTGTAGGTCGTGCGTATGCAATCCGGGCAAGCGTTTGACACATTTAAGCTTCTCATAGGTGGAGTAGTAGCTCTCTCCTTGCTTGTAGTACTACTATCAGTTATTAGCGGTGTGGTTCATTTGATACCTCACTCAGGGTTTGATGCGTCAAAAGCAGAGATATCTGACTTTGCTGTTTATCCAAAACAGAGCACAATTGGCACAATTTTTTCTATAAAAGGCGTTGTGAAAATGGAATCCGGTAAAATAAAGCAATGCCGAGAACCAGCGCGCGTTTTTGTTAGGGTAGGGAGCGAAGAAATAGAGATGTACGATGATGGCAAACATAATGATGGAAAGGAAAAGGACTGTACTTTTGGAGCTCTTTGGAATTCTCTTGGGAGGGGGAAAGGTAACTATTCGGCACAGATGTTTGCTGTTGATGCAAATGGTTTGGAGGTTTCCTCTGCTGTATTTACTTTTCAGGTTACAAACAATAAATGTGCACTTATCTCTGGCGAAGGCAATTCTTCAACAAAACTGGATATTGTTTTTGTTGGCGACAAATATACTGACCTTGATACTTTTGGTTCTGATGTGGAGATCCACTCCAATTATTTGCTATCCACAGCGCCTTTCAATGAATATAAAGATAGGATAAAGATATATGCAGTAAGGCAGTTTGCAGATTTGGGGTGTAGTGTAGAGATGGGATATATCTCCTGTGATGATGATCTTGTGGAGATAGTTGCATCACAGTGTCCTTATGACGAGATAATTGTTTTAGTTAACACAACAGAGATTGCTGGTTCTGCGAATCCACATGCGTACGCTAGTCGTTTATACCCTGAGGTGACAGTTCATGAATTTGGCCACTCATTTGGTCCAGAGCCGATAAATCTTGCAGATGAGTATAGTTATGGCGCATCAGAGGTTGGTGCAGACGAGTATCTAAGAAAAGCCCCAAATTGTGATTATTATCCATGTAATAAGTGGGAGGGAGTCCCAGGTACATCATGTGTCCATGTAGATAAGTATGGCAGAGAGGGGTGCACATTCATAGAGTGGTACAAACCAGTGGAGTATGACCCAGCCAGGAATTTCCCCATAATGGAGGGCGCAACAATAAAAGAGAGAGACACCCCTATCCCTCCCGCACCAGTCGAACACGACCCTGCCTCTATTAGGTTTATAAGGAGGTTGTTGGAGGAATACAAATGAAAAGGACATTCCTTCTTCTGTTATTGTGTCTTACGGTATCAGCAGACATCTACCTCATCCACTTTGAAGAAGATGGGGGGAAGATTATATACAAAGATATCTTCCTTAAAAGAGGAGAGGTTTACTACTCCCTCCAACCGGAGGAAGGATATACTATTAGAGTTATTGGTGATAAAGGAACATACTCATTTATGTTTGTTCCCCCAACTTTCTCACTTTTTGACAATTTTAATGGTTCGTATGAAACACCCGGCGGTATAATCATACTAAACGAAAAAAGCTTTTGTGTTCGTGTTCCCTACTTTGATGATGCAAAGCGAATAGAGGTATACAACCCAACAGGGGAGAAAATTGAGGAAATAGATGTATCCATGTTTGCGAGGGTGAAAAGAGGCAGCAACAAGGCCCATAGCAATGCAGATGCGGTGCTCCTCGTCGTTGTCATTATTGGTATTCTAGCAACTCTGGTTTATTTTATGCGTTTGATTTCATCTAGAGAACGCAGTTAAACGAAACATTTTTATACTGTTCCACATTTTATTTACAAAGGTGGTATTATGCGAAAGACCCATCTATTAGTCATAGCTGCAATAGGGGTATTAATCTTTGCGGCTCTACCCTTAACAAACGCGCTGTTTGGATGGACAAGGTATTTCCATAGGTCGTCTAGACTCTCTAACTCTGGTAGCTATCTTGGTACTTGGAGCTGTAGATCAAGTTATTCCAAGCGTTGTGACCCACAAGTCTATACCCTTGGTTTGGAGATTGATGAGAACGGAAAATGGAAAAATGTGCGCACAGGGAAAAGTTATTCATATCTCACTTTTAAAGTAAAATTTAAACCTGGTGGCAGAGGGTGTAAGAACTGTGGTATAAAATGTGAGTTTTGGCTAATGAATGATAGACCAACTGGGCTACCATATCCTTGGAATTTAGTTGCAACATATGATCTGTCATCCAAAAAATTTGCCAGGAGCCAACATTGGGCGACATATGCTAAGGGACCCATAACTCCGACTAGCTTTAAACTCAGGAAAGGATTGGGCAAGGCATTTCTGACAGGTGATGCGGGCAAAGTAGGGCTAAACCATATAAAATGCCAGATAACTGGAGGGACTTGGTACAAGAGGTGTAAATACTTGGATGCAGTTAACATAGAAGTGTATGGGTATAATAAAGCAGGATTTGCACCCATAGAGGAAGAGGGAGGACAACAAGAGACTGAAATACCGACAAGCATAGAGGAAGTACAAGGTATATTCGAAGATAATCCAGCAGTTTTGATATTAGCATTGGCTGCGATTGTGATTATTGGTGCGTTGATCTACGAATACAGAGAGAAATAACCCCTTTCCTTTTCCCTTATTCTTATATCCTCTCTAACAACTCTTCCAGTAATGCATCTGCATCCTTTAAGATCTGGTCAATATCCTCTTTCGTAGCATTGTCATAATGGATACCTGCAACACAAACAACAGGTCTCCCCAACTTTTCTGAAACTGCCTTTGCGAACTTCAAAGCCAATGGTCCTTCCTTATGATCATCAAGCTCAACACACTCTCCCCTTGATGTAGCAATTGCGCCTATATGGCTCTTTCCACCTCCCAATGTTAAAACAATTCCATCATCAAGTTCATCAACCATAACCCATACCTTTCCATGTTCTATTTTCATATAATCGTCCTCAGAATGTTTATTAGTATATCAAAGATAGCAGTAATTACATCCTTCTTCTCCTCTTTATGTTGTTCTATATGCTCCTGCGTTTGTTTCCATGTCTCATCAGCCTTTTTTGCTCTATAGTATGCTGAGTCATACGTTTCATTCTCAACTTCAAATCCTCTTTTTTCTGGCTCAGGGATTGTATGAATCTCAACATCAGGCATAGTACTATTTACCTCCACAACCCTTGGTTTGTAATCCTCTATGGATGGTGGTGGCGGATACTTGGGCTGGTTCTTTACTCTTTCTAAGTGTTCATACCATTCCTTATTAGCATCTTCTGGAGGCTCCACTCCTAACTTGGCAAACCTCTTCATCTTTGGTTTCACTATTGTTGCTCCTCTTGCAAGAGCGCTCATAAACTCACAGGCTCCTTTTGAAGCGCCTGTTAAATTTTCACATCCCTCTGCTAGAACAAATCCAAACAGAACTACCAAAATCAAAAGAGCCTTATATGTACTCATTGATATCCACCGTCATATATTCAACAGGTTCAAAACTTTTACTTGTGCTTTTCTTTGTTGCATCAACACCTGCCTTTGCACTCCTTGATTTTTGACCAGGTATGTGTTTGGCGCTTGGGTCAAGACTGCTAGCAGGCTGGTCCCTAAAGACAACAAGATCCCTATCTGCTTGGACTCTTGTCGCAATTGCCCACTCTACCTTGTTTGGATCATATATGTCTATGTCATTATCAACAATTACAACATGTTTCAATGAGCCATGCCCTTTGAATGCCGCCTCTATTGCCTTTTTACCGTCATCTTCTGCCTGCTTTTCAATCTGTACAACAGCATGAAGCCATGACGCTCCTCCAGGTGTGATATATACATTTGTGCATTTTGTAACTTTGTTCACCTCATTGTATATTGTTGGTTCCTTTGGCATGCCCATAAGTAGTTTATGTTCTCTTTTGCCGGGAAGTAATGCCTGATATATCGGATCTCTTCGCATCGTTATACAATCAATCTCAAGTACTGGCTGCTGCCTTACTTGATCTCTAGTTTCTGTTAGGTCCACAAATGGTCCCTCATCCGTCTGCTCTTTCAGAAGCCTTCCTTCCAGAACAATCTCACAGTTTGCAGGCACTTCTAGGTCTTTTGTTATACACTTCACCACAGGTGTTTCCTCCAACACATTTGCAATGCCTAACTCATCAACACCTGGCTTTGGTCCAAGCGATGCAGCAACAAGTGTTGCCATTGAATTCCCAATACATATCGCGATTTCTAAATCACCATCAACCTTCTCATATGTAGTTGCAACCTGCCTCTTTTTTACAAGCCTGGCAGCAAATCTATTTTTGCCTATCTGCATTAGCCTATGGTAGCTCATATTCCTTCCAGTTTCTGGATCCTTTATTATGCCAATAGAGGCAGTTGTATACCTCCCCCCATCTCCTTGCAAGTGGTAGAGTATGGGCAGAGCATCCAAATCAACATCTTTTATAACAACTTCTTGACAAGGTGCTTTTGAAACAATCTCTGGCTTAACAGGATTGTTTATGGCATCTGCAAGTTTTTTCAGAAGTTCTTCTTTCTTACAACCCAATGCATTTGCAACCAACTCCCTCCTTGAACACAATCCCGCAACAACTTTGAAGTTCTCATAGCCCTTAACATTCTCAAATACCACAGGCCTTTCATCCAACGCATTTATCACGGCAGCCATCTCAAGGTTTGTATCAACCTCCCTTTTCACATGCAATAATTGATTATTTTTGCCAAGTTGTTCCAAAAGATCCCTCAACATAAGAACACCCCTTTACATTTTTTCATAGATGCATAAAAAGATTGCTATAAATTTGCCAACATTGCTAAAAACCTTCTCTCCTCTCTGATAATCCTCTTTACAATATGCTCAACATCTTTCCATTCAGCAACTCTCACCCTTCTTTTTTTGCCTGGTACCTTCATATACTTAATAGTATCACCCCCTTGTATGGTTCGCAAACCACTGCGCCATTTTATTCACGGACATTTTTCCATTGGCTACATCTAACGTAAAAGATACCTTTGTATACTCGTGAACCTTGTCTAACTTTTTACCATTTGCTTCAAGGAGTGTTTTGGCCGCGATAAAACCCGTCCTTTTGTTTCCATCAACAAACGGGTGGCTATCTATGATTCCTTTCATTACTACAGCGGCTTTCCTATTCACTCCCCTTGTATTTGCAGTTCTGTACACAACAAAATCCAAGTTTGCTTCTCCTCCTCCTGGCATGAGCCCCTCTCCTTTTTTATAAGGGATCTGTTTGTTGATCTCTACTATTATTTTTTTTGATAATGTTTCTACTTGTACCATGCTATCTTTATGTTCTCTGCTGAATATAAACATTTTGAATTTTGTAATACTTACAAAATTTGAGAAACCAAAACCAAATGTTTAAACATATCTCGCCGAAAAACTTAAAATACGCCTTTTTTTCAAAAAACAGAGGAAAAATAACATTATTTTGCTAAAATAAAGAAATACATATCCACCGTTAACTATAAATATGAGAACAGTGACATAATAATGAACATGACAGTTTTGCAAAAAATGTCATGTTCGCGAGGAGAACTCAATGGGGAGAGGCAAGAAAGAGGGGAGGATATGTATAAGGGTTTAGTCTTTACCATAATCATAGCCACGGTTTTGTTTTTTTCTGGAGCCTATGCTTGGTGGAACTACAATTGGCATTACAGAATACCTGTTAATATTACTGAGCCGGACGGGTCGGCTAAAACAAATATGTGGGTTAAAATCAATCTTGATACATCACAGTTGATCTCCGACGGAATGATGAATAGCGATTGTTCGGACATAAGAATCGTAGATAGTGATAATACAACAGAACTCCCAGTTCATTTTTTGGATAGTGAGTGCAACTCAGCCAACACTAGGATCTGGACCAGACTGAACATCTCTGCTTCAGAAACAAAAACAGTCTATGTTTACACTGGCAACCTTGGAGCCACATCAGTAAACCTTGGCACAGGTGTTTACGATGATTTTGAAGATGAGACAATAGACACGAGTAAGTGGAATGTTTACAGTTATGATGGAGGGTATGGTTCGTCTTCAGTATACGAGACTTCTGGATATATCCATGTAGGGGGGGTTTCTTCAAATTGTGATGTACAGTATGCTTTTGCAGAGTCAAAGACTCTTGACGATTTAGGTACATGGTTTTTCAAAATGAAAGTATACAAAAATCAGGACCAAGGAGCATCAACAATGTTGTCTAGGATTTACGTGTATGTCAATGGTGGCTGGACCAAGATTTTTGAAGACTGTCGAACACCAGTTGCAGGAGCTTGTGCACCTTCCGAGGGTTATGCAAGCATAAGCTACACCTATAATTATATGATCAAGTGTGATGAAGGAAACACAAAATTGTACAGACTAGAAAATGATGCGTGGGTATATCTCAATCAAATCACCGGTTGCGCCACAGAAATAAAGTTCTACACATATGATGCCTCAAATATTGGAGAAGACCACGAATACATTTATTATATTGGAACCACTCCTTTGGTTCTGGACGTAGACATCCAATCCATGCTGTCTACTGTAAATGGCCTGCCGGAAACATATCCTGAAATAGTTTCCCAATCAGGGAGCTCAGTAATATACTCGAATGACACGCTGGTTGGGCAGAGCACATATGCAGGCCCAAATGCGGAAACAAACTCAAAGTTTGAGTGGTGGGTCAACGGCGTCAAGGTGAAAGAAGGGACAGGTGTAGGTAGCTACACACTATCAAACTCAGAGTATGACTTTGTTGCCGGAGATAGCATTACATTTGTGTGCACTCCTTGTGATGATACTGGATACTGTGGTTCAACACAATCAACAACAAAAATTGTGGAGAACTGGCTCCCAATAATATCCGAATCAATGGATAAAGTGAAGCTCAAAGGCGGCTCTACAGAGACATGGAACTTCACAATTCTGGATGCTGACTGGGATTCTGGGCAGCAGATAACAATGGAGTGCTCTCTTGACGGTGGGCAAAACCAAACATATCAGGAATTGGTATTACAGGGAGGCAACAACCTCACATACTCAGCGGTGATCCCAGAGGACGATGGGACACACTCTGTCAACTGTAGCTTTTCCGACGGATATAACACGACAACATATTCAGATGAGTTTCAAGCTGACTCCACACCACCGAGCACAGGAGTTATAGGGATTGAAAACAATGGAGGCTATACAAATGATCCAACACCAACATTAACTCTTTTTTCAGACGGCGCATACTATATGCGCTTCGCTTGTATTGAGGATATGCTCAATAGTGCTGTTTGGCACGACTATTTCACCACATTCGATTCGTTTGATATGACCGCAGGCCCAGGCTGTACACAAGATGAGGGCTTAAAGACAGTTTATGTTGAGTTTATGGACGATGTTGAGAACATCCAAACAACACATACTTCTGCAAATGTTATATATGATGCAACACCACCAATACCTTACCTGAGCATAACGGGCAGTTACGAACTTCCTGGATTTACTTTAACTTTTTCTGAATCAGACAACTTTGTGTCATCAACAGACATAACAACGTATTACTGTGTTGATCAACAAGGAACATGCCAACCAACGACTTTAATAGATGATGGAGGGACCATAACACTTGACCAGAGAGGAACAAACTACATACTGACAAACTCAACAGACAAAGCTGGAAACCAGAACATAACACAGTTCATACAGAAAATCAACATGCTTCCAAATGTAACAAACGTAACAATCTCACCACAGGAAGTATACTCTAATACTGATCTCTCATGTAATGTTGATAACATTGAAAACGAACCTGACCAACCAATCACCCTTTACTACACATGGTATGTGAATGGTGTAAACGTATCAACAGATCAAACACTTGATGCAAGCCTCGGGCTTTTCGCGAAGGATGACCAAGTTTACTGTGAGGCCTGGGCATACGACGGCATGGAATACGGTCCATCAAACACATCAGAGGTAAAAACGGTCTTGGGTTATAAACCGACAATGGATGCGATATCAGCTACACCATATGTGAAACAAGACGATACGATAACTGTCTCAACAGTCAACGCACATGATGAAGATGGAGGCAATCTTGTGCTCAAATGTACTGAAACGCCTGGTGACTATTCAATAGTGCTCTGTCAGACAGCGCCAGGTCAACCAGAGCGTTCGTGTTCCTTTACATCATTTTGGACAGATGATGAGGCTCACCAAATATACTGTGTAATTGTGGACTCAGATGGTTATGTATCTGATGAGAAGTCCGCAACAATAATATCAGATAACACTCCCCCAACCACAACATCAGACTACGCCTACAACAACACATGGCACAACGAAGCTGCATCAATAACACTGAATGCAACAGATTTGTCAGGAGTCAACGAAACAAAGTATTGTTTTGGCGAATCATGCACTCCAGACTTGGTGTACTGCTCAGGTGAGAGCTGCGATTCTGGAGAGGGTGTGTCACCAATACAGATCGGTGAGGGCATAACATATCTAAGGTTTAACTCCATAGATGTTCTTGGCAATGTCGAGCCCATACAAACTCTGATCGTGAAGATTGACACAACCTCACCAACAATTGAAGTAACTTATCCACAATCAATAGCAATGCCATCCCAAAACTTTTCAGCTGTCTTCTATGACAATCTTGATGAGTCTCCATCAGCTCTCTACTGTGTCGACAATGATGGTGTATGTGTTCCAGATACTACATTAACAAACAACACAAACATAACGCTCCCATCACTCAGGGGGCTTGTACACATCAGAATAAACGCCACAGACCACGCAAATAACTACAACCTAAAAGACGTTGAATTTAGGGTAAACACTCTGCCCGTAATAACAGACATCTCAATACCAACGCTGACAACAGACACAGACGCTGTTTGTGACGCATTCACAAACACATCAAAGCTCACACCAGACGAGCAGTACGACTACCAGAACCAGAACCACACCACATACTACAAATGGTACGTCAACGGCACACTCCTTGAGAACGAAACAGAAAAGACATTGAACCACACATACTTCAGCAGGGGAGACACAGTAAAATGCTCTGCAATGCAGAATGACGGCATGGAAAACAGCTCTTGGTACGACTCACAGGAAATCACTGTGGTGAATGCACCACCAACTGTTGACAGCATTTCTGTTTCATCAACAGCTCCTGATGTGGACATCTCATGCACGTTTACTGCGTCAGACCCTGATGGGGACACAATAACACAGAACGAGACAAAGTGGTACAAGAATGGAAACGAAACAAACTACACGGACTACATGCCTGAGAACGAAACAGAGCCGGGCGACAACTTTACATGTTCTGTTAGGGTGTTTGATGGGTTCAATTGGTCTGAGTGGAGCAACTACACATTTACTATTACTGGCATATGTGGCAACGGCATACTGGAGCCTGGAGAAGAGTGCGACGGTTCAAACTTCGGAGGAAAGACGTGTAGTTCGTATGGTTATAGTGGTGGGTCATTGACATGTACCTCCTCATGTACAATAAGTATTGATGGGTGCTCCTCCGGTGGCGACGACGGAAGCTCCTCCGGAGGAGGCGGAGGAGGTGGCGGCGGTGCCGTTGACCTAGAGGACGTGGAGTTCAAGTCAGATGAAGGCGAGACCATAACATTCCCAATCGTGTTCACAAGCGGCCCCGTCACCATTGAGCGCGACTTTGACTACGAGTCAACGTTCATAACAATTGACTACACAGAGGTGAAGACATACATAAGAGAGGTTGTGAAGACAGACAAAGACCTGAGGGACGTTAGGTACACAACCACTATACCAAAGGAGTTCGCGCAGAAGGCCTCTGACATAACCATAGATGGTGCAGACTACAACATAGTCAAAGATGACCCTGTGTTTGAGCTCATACTCGGAGACATGAAAGCAGGTGAGGAGAAGACAGTAACATTCACAGTGAATAAGGAGCACTCAATGTATGACATGGCAGACATCGTTGCAGGTATGAACGACCCAGTTGTGAGCTACAAGGTACCTGAGCAGAAGGCTGTTGAGCAGCCGAAGAAGGAATCAATCAAGGAAGAGCAGCCAGAGGAAACAGACATAAGGAATGTAACAGAATCAAAACCCCCAGAACCTAAGAGAGAAAAGGCATCTCTACTCACAGGTTTTGTAACGTTTGTTCAAGCAGAATTAAAATCAATCATTGTTATATTCATTATGTTAACGATGACAATTCTTATGGTAAGGAGGAAACAACGTGTATAACTTGTTAGCGTATGTAATGGCGCTATATCCTGGTGTTTATATACGCGTGGGTTTCAAGGACTTATCCAAAAGGAAGAAGAGAATCAGCTCAACTCTTGCGTCGTTTGTCCCATTTGTTACGGCAGTGTTCTCTCCAGATGCAGCGATTGTCCTTTCCACTCTAGAATTTTTTGGATTATATGCTCTTGAAAATGGCTACTTTTCATTTCCAGAGATAAATATACAGTTACCAGAATTGAGAAAGAGAGAGGAGAGGGTGCAAGAGGATAAGATAAGACCAAAACCAAGGATTTTTCCAAAGGATGAAAGGAAGAGAAGGATAATTGTGAGGGCAATAGCAGAGCGATTGTATAGGGAACACGGAAAATTTCATGCAGCAGGTATATGGCGTAGGCTATTTGAGATTTATGGTGACCAGGTTTTGAAGAATAGGATATACATAGAGAAGTGGATTTCATTCTGGATGAAAAATGAGAAGGATATTGTCTTCAAGGAACAACTTGGAAGGACAAAATACTACACTTTTTTGAGTAAGGATAATCTGCAAAATACATATATATTTCAAGAAAAATAAAGAATATGTGTCTCCTCTTTTTTTGTATGGGACATATATCTGGCTATTTTCTGCATATGCATCCATTTTTATATATTACATATAAAAAAATAAATAAATTATTCGTTTTTTCTCAAAAAAATTGTTTACATAATGCAGATAGAAAAAATAAAGTCATATGTTACTTTATTCGCAAAACGAAAGCATTATAAAGGAGTTTGACTAAAACATAATTAGGGCAGTTGGGTGGGCTGCCCACGTGGAGGGGAGATGTATGTTGGGGAGAGGAGTGCACCCCTCCACCTCTTTTATCTCGGCAACTCATATCCTCTCATATTTATAATCATGGAATCCAAAAACAAAACCATGCCTAGTGTGTACTTCTCACATGAGAAACCCAGGAAGCACCAAGACGAGATGCTGCGAGATGTAACACAGGCAATACACGAGGGAAAGCATCTGATAGCACATGCTCCTACGGGCATAGGGAAGACAGCGGCAGCCCTTGGGCCTGCCCTTACCTATTCTCTACGTGAAAACAAGACCGTGTTTTTTCTTACACCTAAGATATCACAACACCAGATTGCGGTTCAGGAGCTGAGGACACTTGCCAAAAAATATAATCTTGATTTCCTGGCTGTGGATATGGTGGGAAGGCGCTATTCCTGCGTTGATCCAGTGTTAGGTGATGCGGATTTTGATGATTTCTATGAGATATGTAAAAAGCGCAGGAAGGAGGAGCGGTGTCCGTTCTACGCAAATGCGAGGGGGTTTGATTCTCAACAGAAGGCAAGGGCAAAGATACATATGGAGAGAATACTCTCATTATACGAAACAATTGTTGAGCATGATGTCCTCTTTGATATGTGCGCAAGTTTTGTATCAAAAGGCACACCTACTCCCCTCTGTACGTATGAGGTAGCAATGCAGATCGCTAAAAAGTCCAGTGTGATTATATGTGACTACTTTCACTTGTTGAGTCCTTCTATACGTGATACGTTCCTCAGAAAAATTAATGTAGAGCCAGAGCAAGCGATTATTATTATAGATGAGGCGCATAATGTTCCAGAGCGCGTTAGAAAACATTTGAGCATTTCAATTACGAATAAACTCATGAAGCGTGCAGAGACAGAAGCGAAACTTATGGATTCAGATCTAGTAAAGCATATACGAAGAATCTCCAAAGCAATACAGTCCATCAAACAATCCATGGATAAGAAGGAGGCGATCATTCAGAAAACAGATATCCCTCTGTTGAGCGATGCACTTATTGGCGACTTCAAGGAAACAGGTATTGCCTATATGGAACAAACAAATAGGCACAGGAGCGCACTCCTTAAGATAGGGAGGTTTTACGAGCAATGGATAAACGATTCTGTTGCATATATGCGCATGGCAAGGAAATGGGAAACAGCAGATGGACTCACAATAAGTTATAAGTGTTTGGATCCGAGTATTGCAACAAAACAGCTTATTCATGATTCTCATTCAACAATTGCAATGTCTGGAACATTGGCTCCCCAGGAGATGTATCGCGACCTTCTGGGTTTTGAAAGAGAGCGAACAATGCTTAGAGAATACCTCTCTCCCTTTCCAAAACAAAACCGCTTGAATATAATATGCGATGCAGTGACAACAAGATTTTCAAAAAGGAATGAGGATACGTTCAAACATATAGCAGAAGAACTGGATGCAATTGTGGACGCAGTACCTGGGAACATTGCCCTGTTTTTTCCTTCCTATAATGTAATGAAGCGCGTACTTGTGCATTTAAACACGCAAAAGAAATTATTTGTCCAGAAGGAGAACAGTACGCCAGAAGAAATCAGTCAACTCCTAAAAGGATTTAGATCATCAAAACACTTTGGTGCTGTCTTATGTGCTGTTGCAGGTGGCTCATTCGCAGAAGGTATTGACTATCTTGGGAAGGACCTCATAGCTGCAGTTGTTGTTGGAATCCCATTAGCAGAGTTCAGCCTTGAAACTGAGGCACTGGTAGATTACTATGAGTATAAGTTTGGCTCTGGTTGGAATTACGGGTATCTATTCCCAGCAATGGCTCGTGCAATTCAAGCATCTGGCCGCGTGATCAGAAGTGAAGATGACAGAGGCGTTGCTATATTTTTGGATGAGAGGTTTCTCTGGAAAAACTATCACAAATGTTTTCCGCGTTCAATGAACTTTGTGATTTCTGATGATCCTGCGGGGGAAATAAAACAGTTCTTCGCCCAAAAGGATTATAAATTTTGGTTGCAATAATTATTTGAGAGGGGAAACCTATGGAGCTTGTTCAGAATACAGGCATCATCTTCTCTTTGGATGTGATTAGAAGGGAAGAGGCATTTGGTATAACAGAAGAAATAAATGAGTTCATAGATGCAATAAAGGTTGGGTACCTGCTTGTTCTGTCTTGTGGGATCGGTATCATTGATGAGCTAAAAAAAGAGTTTGGAAAACCAATTCTTGCAGATTTTAAGGTGGCGGACGTACCCGTTACAAACAAAAAGATTTTTGAGTTATGCAAAATGCACTCAGTTGATGCAGTTATGGTTCACGGGTTTATCGGGCCAGTAACGCTGAATATGTGCGTTGAGGAAGCAGGGGATTTGTTGCTTTCAAGCGCCAGGAACAAAGCCCAAACTCGTGGCCAGGATACGTGATGCAGTAGGAGAAGATATGAAGATTATTTGTTGTGGGATAGGCGCTCAGGGAGGAAAGCCTGGAAAAGCAATACAAGCAGGCGCGGATTTTGAGATTATAGGTAGGGCAATCTATCTATCAAGAAACCCGAGAGCTGCTGCCAAGAGACTTAGTGAAGAAACGAGAAGGACAATCAGATCATAGATACTACCTGCTTTATCTCACTAATATCATCTACGATAAAGTCCGCTTTACATTTCTTTAACTCATCTTTTTTTCCAATTCCATATGTCACTCCACATGTTTTTGTGCCTGCTCTTTTTCCTGCATTAACATCTATACATGTATCCCCTACAAAAAGAGAGTGGGAAGGAGGAGTATTGAGCTTTTCTGCTGCTAGGATGATTGCATCAGGGGCAGGTTTTGGGTTTCTAACAAGATCTCCCCCAATAATTATGTCAAAAAACCTTGTGATGTTAGATGCGTCGCAGAGCTGTTTAGCGAGATTTGTTCTCTTTGTTGTGACAATTGCTAGTTTATAATTGGATAATTCATTTAGTGTGTGCGTTACTCCTGGGAATAATTGTGAGTTCTTTACTGATGTCCTTGCGTACTCTTTCCTGTATACAGTACAGAGAGAATCTGTGTCTTTTGGGTTAACGAGATATCTGTACATATCTTCAATGGGCCTGCCTATTAGGGCAATGATTTTTTCCTCAGGTACTGCATTATATCCCATTTTCCTCAAGGAAGTATTGAACGCGTGTACAATACTCCTTTTTGTGTCTATAAGTGTTCCATCAAGATCAAACATGATTGTTTTTATCATGGCTTTCTCTCACCTTCTCTAATATGTATTCATACCTCTTTGCTAATTCTTCTTTATCAATCCTCCTGTGGATTGGATCTTCAGCGAAGAAGGACGCTGTTGCAGATGCAAGCGCAAGGGCTTCTTTTAGTGGCTTGTTTTTGGCTAGCGAGACAGAAAGAATTGCTTTAAATGCATCCCCTGCTCCAATTGCGCCTGCTTCTTTTACAGGATATGCAGGTACATCAATTCTTGTGTTTTTATGATACACAGTCGCACCATTCTTCCCTCTTGTAATTACGATGATTTTTCCATTATGTGACATCTCTACTGGGTCTTGGCCAATCAACTTCTGCTCTTCTTCGTTGAGTATTATTATGTCTGAATGCCGGATCGCATTTATTACGTCTTTTATGTTCTTCAAGATAAACTGCTTTTTTGTTGAAAATATAATCTTTCCGTTGTACTTCCTTCTGAGATGTTCTACATACCTCGGATGAACATAACCAAATGCTATAATATCAGCGGAGAGGAAATCTTTCGGGATGTCAATTTCCTCTCCTGTTGTTGGTGGCTCAATCAGTTTAAAATCCTTGAACCTTACTGATGGAAGTTCGGATAGCGAGAAAGTGCGCATATCTACATTTTTAAAAAGATACTCTCCCAAAAAGTACTTTGTTGAATTTGTTATAATGCCTACCCTCTCCTCTGGGAATACCGAGCGGGTCGCTATCACAGAGTGTGCGATATCTCCTCCTATTGTCGATAGGGAATGGCCCTTTTGCGTGTCAAATGTGTGGAGGTCGTAACAAAGCCTACCTATAAATACTACGCGTGGGGCCTTTCGTTCTGGCATTTGTCTCAGTCTTATCTTTTGAAAATTAAATATATATGTTTTTGTGTAAAAAGGTTTAAATATTTGAATTGCGTTACATTTATCATGGTTTTCTGTGGCCTCTGCAAACAAACAAAAGAGACAAACTACCACTGGTACATCCAGGAACAGGGCGCAGATGGCACAGTAAACAAATTGAAGATATGCGATGATTGCGCAGGACTTCTTTTGAGAAGGATGGCAAAGAAGGTTATGGGTATAAGAGAGGATCAACCCGCGCCTGAGACATTCAAGATAAGCAAGACAGGTGTGATAGATGAAATCATACTCAACAAGGATAATGTTCTTGAATTAACAATTGCGGTAGATATATGCAAGGCAAGGCGATGGGTTGAAAAGGAGTTAGCTGGGGAACCCATAGAAGACGACTAAGGAGGTGATGCCATGTACTTCTGGGATCCATTTGAGGAGATGAGGAGAATGCGAAGGTTGTTTAGTGATATTGAACGGGAGTTTGATACAGGTTTCAGGACACCAGCAATGGACATGTTTGAGAAGGACAACGAGATAGTGGTTATAGCAGAGCTGCCAGGGGTAAACAAAGAGGATATAGAGATCAACTGCGATGGAAAGGTACTAACGATTTCAGCGAGGTCAAAGCTTGAGAAGAAAGAGGAAAAGAAGAACTATTACTTCGCAGAGAGGTCAGCAACAAGTTTCAGCAGAACAGTTACATTGCCATGTGAGGTAGACCCGCAGAAAGCAACAACATCATTCAATAATGGTGTTTTGGAGATACATCTACCAAAGAAAGAAGCAGAAACTAAGGGATTCAGAATCCCTGTTAAGTGATTTCCAGATACACATTTCTTTCCTCTATTTTTTCATCCATTTCTAGCCTGGCCGTTATCTTATATGTTCCCTTTGATAACTCTGGTTTAGTCATTACTGTGAACTCAAATCTTCTGTATGCTCCTTCTCCGATTGTGGGCTCAACATGCCTATTATTTGGCACTATAAGAGAATCGCTTTCTGGGATAACCTCCACAGTGGCGTTTGTTACATCATGCCCAAGCGTATTTCTCACATTAACTACAAGTGTGGTCACTTCGTTTGCTTTTATTTTTGGTTTTGTAAAGCTCAATTCAAGGGTTTTTGGTTGTGCAAACCCAGAGATAAACCACAGCAGGCCCACCAATATTACTACAATAATTACTCCAACAGCGATCTCCTTTTTTCTTTCGCTTATTGTTTCTGGCATCTCAAAGTCTATATCCATCTAACCCCACCTCTTTATAGCCATTTGCAACTCCTTGCTTGGATACTCCTTCAATGGGATACCTTGCATAACTGCATCTATTGCATCCCTAGCTGCTTTTGCTCCAGCTCTTGTTCCTTTTGGATGTCCATGTATCCCTCCACCCATCTGTATGATTACGTCATTACCAAAGATTTTATGAAGTGCAGGCACGTGGTTTGGGTTCAGACCTCCTGAGGCAACAGGCATAACTGGTTTAATGTTGTAATACTTTCGTTTACAAGCATCCACATTTTCAAGTACTTCCTTCTTCCCTTCTATCATCTTTCCTACCGCTGTCCCTACGTGTATCTGATCAACACCAATTGTTCTCGCAATGGTACATATAACTGGCATTGCAATGCCATGATACTTTATCTTTGTGAATGCTGCATGCCCAGCCCTGTGCGCATGGATTACCCTGCTTCTTGATTTATCTCTCAAGGTCTGAAGTGCACCCCATCCCTCTGTGATTATGTCTATCATAATATATTCATTCCCGAAATCTGCAACAAGATCTTTCCTTTTTAGCATTTCCATAGTTTCTGCAGTAACGTTTATCATGTATCCCTTCCTTTCGCCTGTTTCTTTTTCAGCCTTTCTTTTGTATCTCAGCGTTGTCCTAAGTCTTTGCGAGAACCTATTAAATGATTGCGAGGAGAGGTTTTCATCATCCTTTACAATGTCGCATCCACCAACCCATGCTTCATAGGCTACTTTAGCATGGTCTTTTGATTTCAATCCAAGTTTCGGTTTTACTATTGTTCCAATCAAAGGAGTCTTCTTTCTAAAGATTTTTCTTACTCCCTTGATACCATATTTCGGACCTTTAAAGCTTGTTGCAATCCTTTTTGGTAGAATGATATCCTCCATCCTCAGATATTTTAGGTCCTTCATACCAAATATGTTTCCTGCAACACTACTTAGTATATTGGGCATGTTCCCAGGCTCAAATAACTCAATAGGATATGCAATCCGTATGTATGCGCCTCTTTTTGTTTTCTGCATCTCAAAAACAGTAGCAGCAAGTTTTTTCATATATGGCTTTACAGTAGTGAGCTCTGTCCATGTGCCTGTTGAACTTTCAGCAGCGATGGCGCCCATTGCCCTCTTCAGAGGCACGCCTTTTGATGGCTCCATATAGAACTCGCATATAAGGTCAGATTTTGATGGTTTATACCCAATATGGACATAATCCTCATATTTCATGGTTTCACCTAATTGCATTACTCAACACACTATAAAAAACATAATGCTTATAAATCTGAATGTGTAAAATATATGCACGGTGTTTTTATGAGGACTCTTTTCATTTCACTTCTATTGTTATCTGTGGCATTAGCAGCATGTGTGAACGATGGCGTGTGCAGGGCTGGTGAGGAGAACACATGTCCAGATTGCAGTTTTGGGATAGATACAACGTCTGTTATATACACCAATAATCAGTGCAACAACAATGGAATATGTGAGCTTGGAGAAAAAGGAGGGCATTGCCCAGATTGCAGTCTGACTGGCTCAAAACCAGTATATGAATGTAAGGATGATGGGTATTGCAGTGTTGAGGAGAGAGACCTTGGAAACTGCGCAGATTGCCAGGAACCTTTGTTAGGCACTGGCCTTGTTGTCTTTACTGTTGGCATAGGCTTTTTAGGTTTTGTTGTGATTGGCATCCTAGTATTGGTTGCAATAGTATTCTTTGCATACAAGAAGATGGCAAGGGGAAGGGTAAGGCTTTAGCTCTGATAAAAACAGACAATAACTTGGTAAAACAAAAAGACAGAAATATTCTATACCAAATGGTTCCCCTTTGTGATTATCTCTTGTGCCTAAATTTTGATAGGTTGCAACAGTAATACGATGTGAGCAATGAAACAAAAAAGATAATATTTAACGATTTAAGAACAAAATCCAACATTGAGCTAATGAGGAGACCGCTACAAATACACTTGCAGTTTTATTTTTGCTACGATAACTGATGCGAATTAGAGTTGATGAGCTGATTGTGAAAATAGCAACCACAAGATTTTTAAACCCTTTCTTCTTTATGCAATTGAGGGCCGCATATGCACGAAATCGTGTGTGACGCAAGCTCATTGATATCTCTGTCAGATAATTGTCTCCTCTGGATTCTCAACGAACTTGAAGCAAGTTTTTTGGTGCCCCATAGTGTCAAGTTAGAGATTGTTGATTATCCTCTCCAATCAAAACGATTTGAGTTAAAGGCATTGAGGCTGAATGAGGCAATCACAGATGGTGTTTTGAAGGTTATACACGAGCCAAGGGTAAGAAACAGGGCGAATGAGATCCTAAGACTTGCGAATAGTGTATTTAAGTATGGTGGGCATACAGTGAAGATCATACACAAAGGAGAGGCAGAGACCATCGCCCTCATGAAAGAAAAGGGATATCAAACCTTACTTATAGATGAGAGGACAACAAGGTTGCTTATAGAGGACATATATGCTTTAAAGAAATATATAGAGAGCCGTACAGGGTTCAGGATAAAGATGAACAGGGAAATAGTAAAGGATTTGCAGAAGAAGTTGAGGGATATCAGAGTTGTACGTTCTGGTGACCTTGTAGCTTATGCATATGAGCAGGGCCTTTTAGATAGGTACGGAACAAAAGAAGCACTAAAAGCAACGTTATATGGCGTAAAATATGCAGGATGTGCAATTACGAATGAGGAAATAGAGCAATACGTAAAAATGCTTACTTGATTGTCACTTAAACGTAGTTACAGAAACTATTTATTTATAAACTATTTAAACTTCCTTACGAGGTGTTTATATGAATTTTAGAAGTGTATTATACACTCTAGCATTTTTACTGGTAATCTGTTTCCCTGCAAGTGCTGATTTTCTCACAGTGAGTGCAGTATCCGATGGAAATGATATGAATATCAGTGCTGGGACAACAGAGACGTTTAATTTTACTGTTACTAATACCTACACTACTTTAACAAACATAACACAAGTTAATATAACATTTGACCCAACTTACTTCACATTTGTGGATGCTTCAAACGGCACCTCGCAAACTAGCACGTTCTCAAACACTACCTCTTTGTTGGAATGGGATTTAACTGATAAAATAGAGAACGGCACCTCGGGGTATTTTTGGTTTGATGCAATCGCAGCAAGCATTTCTGATGATACGACATTGAATTTTACTGTTTATGCTAAAGACGATTCTGCAAATGCGTACATAAATAGCACAAATGTTTCTGTACAAATTGATGCAGAGGCACCGGAGATTTCGTACAACACTCCGACTGCTTCTTACGTAAGAGGCACATTAGTGGTAAATGTTACTGTTAAGGATAGATACATTGGTACAAATACTTCAACAGTACAAGTTTATAATGAAACTGGTGCAGCATGGTTGACAATGACCTGTACTGCAATTACTGCTACTACAGGTTATATAGATACATACTATTGTAATTATTCAAACTTTGATACAAGTTGGGTTGCGGATGGAAATAATATCCAGGTAAGAGCATCTGATGATTATGGTCATCAAAGAACCGTAAACTCAACAAGTATTGTAGATAATACTGCCCCAAGTGTTGGTACTGCAACAGTTAATACAACAAATTATAACAGTACAGGTTGGGTAGGGACTCCAATTGATATAAGGGCTACTGCTACTGATGCTGTTTCTGGTGTTGATGGTGCTACATGTGAATTCTATAATGGAAGTGCATGGGTTTCAGCAAGTTGGGACGGCACATATTGTTATTTCCTTAACCTCAATCTAACAAATGGGACCCAATACACATTTAATTTTAGGGTTAATGATGTAGCTGGAAACCAAGGTACTGGTACAAGTCTAACTGTGACTGCAGATGCATATGGACCAACAACAACAGACAATGAGACAGGAGGATGGCACACAGCAGATTATTATGTCTACTTAGATTGTTCAGACACTGGTGTGGGATGTAACCAAACATTCTACAATTATAGCAATGGAGGTTGGATACAAGGGTCTTCAGTTTTGATTAATCAAGAAGGAAACAATACTCTCGCTTACTACTCTACTGACGGCGTTGGCAATACAGAAGGAACACACATAATATATACTGCATTGGACACTGTACCCCCAACAACATCAGATAATGCTCCTTCTGGATGGCAAACCTCATCATTTACAGTTACTCTAACATGTAATGATGCAACATCTGGCTGTAACACAACTTTATACCGTGTAGATAGCGGCGCATGGCAAGTAGGCACGTCTGTTTCAATTAATACAGATGGTAATCATACTATTGAATATTATTCAAATGATACGGCAGGAAATGTGGAAACAACAAAAACAACATATGCTGCATTGGATACGAGCATTCCATCTGTTGGTCTCATTGTTCCGTTAAACAACACCCGCGTTTCTGGTACAATTTCATTTAATATCTCAGCAGGCGATGGCCCATCTGGTGTATCCACTGTTTATCTACAGAATGGAACAGGCGGAAACTGGGTTTCAATGGGCCTATATGAAGGGGATGCCACAAATGGAAACTATTCTGCTTCAATAGATACAACCCAATTAGCGGATGGGTGGACCAACTTTACAGTGAACGTAACAGACAATGCCGGGAACTTTAATGATACAATCCTCTTCCACCTGTATATTGACAACACACCACCGACAATCGCAATATCAAGCCCAGCAGATAACACATACAATAATACTGGAAACATCTCAGTTGATTTCACACCAACAGATGCTGGAGCAGCCGCATTTGGAACAAACGTGACGTGTAATTGGAGTGTGTATAATTCATCTGGCTTAGTGTTTAACCAGGCATTTAGTGTGCCATCAAATACTGCTGTCCAACAAGTACAGCCACTTTCAGATGCTGTCTATTACTGGAACATTACATGTGATGATGGAGTTGGTAATACCCAGACAACCACAACAAGAACATATATAGTGGACCAACATCCAGTGAACATAACAGACGCAGATGCAACACCAGATGCATTTGTTTGTGTTATCTCAGGACACACAACAAACAATCAAGTAACATTTAACGTGACAGCACAGGATGTAGGACCAGCAGGTATTGCATGGATAAAAGCAAATATCAGTGAAATAAACGATACTGCACCATTGGTAAGCTTGACAAACGTAGGTGGGAACATATGGCAGGCAACTATAACAGTGAACGATACATCAAATGATGATTTCAGGGGTGTTAACGTAACATTCACGGCTCAGGATAATGCTGGTAACGGATATTATTTCTGGAATAGTATAGATCCACATACCCAGGTTGTATTGTTTAATATGACTACTCCTCCATTGAGGGATCCAAATTGTGAGCGAGCAGGACCAAGTACTACTGTGTTCTGTGATGAGTTGGATTTCAGTAATATAAACTTCATACAAGAGGTTGAGAGGAACGGTTCTGCAGCATGTAACGATGGACATGAGTTGCCATGGGGTAATACTTTCAACACAGTAATAAAACTGAACTTCACATCACTTGACTTCTCAGACCCAGCAATTGGAGAGAAAATGCAGAAGTTGGGAGAGGCGATCCAGCCACACATCACACCGCCAAATGAATTTGGAGACAGTTGGATTTATGTAAACACCACAGCATTTAATGAGCTGAACACAACAACTACTATAACAATGTATGGACTTCCGTTCGCTTCAGAGCCAGTTATAACAGGACCAGACTCTCCAATAAATGTTGTTTGGGTCGAAAGTACGCCTTATAACATCAATGGCATTATTGTACCAAACGGAAACCTAACGTTTACAGTCGGGCACTTCTCTCAGTACAATGTAACAGATAACGTTGCTCCAATAATTGACATTACTGCACCACCAAGTATAACTGCAGATAATACACCAGTGGTGAATGTTACTGTTAATGGTACTGGAACCAAACTCAGCAATATTACCACATACATAGATGGACAAGTGCTATTCTCATACAATGATACCCAGATACAGCAGAATTGTTACAACCATACTGCAGATTGGGAGGTAGTGCACTGTAATGCTACAAGTTCGCAACTTTCTGGTGGACAGCATACTGTAACAGTTGTGGCATTTGACTTCGGAGGCCAAGCACCAGGAAACCAGAATACATCACAGAAGAATTTTGAGGTTGACACAACACCTCCAACAACAACTGCAAACGTAACAAATGGAATGTGGTATGATTCAGATGTAACAGTGGTATTGACATGTAGTGATAATGGCAATTGTAACTCAACAGCGTATAGGAAAGATGGAGGAGGAGCCTGGACAACAGGCAACACAACAACATTCAACACAGAAGGAAACCACACAATTGAGTACAACTCAACTGATACAGCAGGAAATGTAGAGACAACAAAAACAACAACATTCTATATAGACAAAACGAACCCAACAGCCACCATCTACCTAACAAACAACTCCAATTATACAACAAGCACTGTAAGCGTTACAGTAGAGCCAACAGACAACTTGGATGATACGCTTGCATGTAGTTTATACGAGGGTTCAACAGCAGTTTCTGGAACCACCTACATAACGAATAATACAAATGGAACAATAACATCAAATTCACTTTCAGATGGCTCTCATGACTTGGTTGCTGTGTGTGTAGATAATGCAGGCAATTCAGGAACAAGTGCGCAAAGGACAGTCAATATAGCACAAGCACCAACCGTAACGTTGAGCTCTCCAGCAAGCGGAGCATCTACAACAGATAGGACACCAACATTGACATTTACAGTTTCTGATAATGACGCATCTGTGACATGTACAGTTTATGTAGATGGTTCATCTGTTGGTACAACAACAGTAAGTTCAGGAAGCAGCGGTTCAGTGACAACAGGTACACTGGCAGTAGGTACACATAACTGGTATGTAACCTGTACGGATGCTGCGTCACATTCAACAACCTCTAGCACTTGGAGCTTCAGAGTAAGGAGATTAAGCTCTGGTGGAGGAGGAGCAGGTGGAGGAACAATACCAGTCCAGGAATACACAGAAACATTTACTGTTGAAACAACGCCAGAGACAGTGCAAGAAGTTATAGAAACAGACGAGAATGTACAAAAAGCACTTGAGGAGGCAGGCGTTGACCTCACTGATGAGGATACAATACAGCAGATAGTAGAGACATCTGCACAAGTATCTCAGCACTTCTCAGTAGAGATGAATGTTGACCATATCTCACCAACAGCATCTGCTGTTTCAGTAACAATTACATACGAGGGAGATGAGAACTTAGAAGATGCTATTATCATTGTGCCAGTACCAAAGAGCTTTGCGTCAAGTGCGTCTGACATAACAGTAGATGCGCCAGGAGCAACTGTTATAGTAACACAGTCAGACCCAGTGTTTGCATTAGTGTATGATACATTGGAAGCAGGAGCAGAGAAGGTTGTCCAGTTTATAACGAATAAGCGTGTTAATAGGGAAACAGTTAAGAACGAGCTTGATGAGCCAACAGTCCTAGTGAAAAGCATAGCAGCGGAAGAGGAGCAGCCACAACAGCCACCAGCTGAGGAGGAGAAGCCAGCGGAAGAGGAGCAGCCACAACAGCCACCAGCAGAACAGCCACAGCCACCAGCAGAACAGCCGCAACCACAACCGCAACCAGAGCAGGCTGGAATAAGCACATCTATGATTGCGGGCATATTCGTGGCATTGGCAATAGTGATTATCCTAGCATATGTACTGTACACAAGGAGGAAGTAATTCCTCTTTCTTATTCTCTTTTATATAGATAAGTATACTCGCTCTGCTTTTTCTTGATCAAGAAATAGATAACTATTGCTATCATTAGTATTACAAGAGCGCCCACAAAGAGCAAGATAATCCCTGTTCCTTCTCCTTCTAATCCAGCCATATGCTAAAAGAGGAGGTTAGTATATAAATGCTTTTTGTGTAACCCTCTGTATGCTTGATTATCTTTTGCTTGGTGTGTTGCAAGGCGTTTTTGAATGGTTGCCTGTAAGTAGTGAGGGCATATTAACGCTTGTTTCTATGTTTTCTATCCAAAACCCCATTGATTTAGCCATCTTTCTACATTTAGGTACAACCCTATCCGCCATCTTCTATTTTAGGAATGAACTTTGGGATATCCTTACGCTCAGAAATAAGAAGCTATTAATGTTCGTTGTTATCTCCACAATTGTTTCACTGGTTATTGCGTTTCCTATATACCTTTTTCTAAGTGGCATAAGTGCGTATTATGGTCTATTTCTCCTTCTTGTGATTGGAATAGCCTTATTTGTGACAGGTATTGTTTTGAAAAGGTCAGAGGAGAGAGGGAAAAAGAGCATAGATGAACTAACAAGAAAGGAGGCAGCCATTGTAGGTATTCTCCAAGGCATCGCAGTCATACCAGGTCTATCAAGGAGTGCCACAACAATCACTGGGTTGCTTTTACTTGGCGTTGAACAGGAAACAGCGCTTAAACTCTCATTTATTATGAGTATCCCGGTAGTGATTGCTGCAAACGTCTTCTTTGCGCTTAAGGGAGTAACATTTGAGTTGGGATATCTCCTAGCGTTGTTAACCTCTTTTGTTGTTGGTATCTTGTCAATGCATGTGCTTATAACATTTTCAAGAAAGGTTGATTTCACACTGTTCTGTTGGATTTTGGGAGCATTAGCAACAGCAACGTTTTTATTCGTTGTTTTCTTTAATGTGTAATGGTGCTTATATGTATACTAACTTGATGAAGTCCTCGTTTTCCCTGTGGAAAAAAGATAAACAACTTTCTTTCATTCCTCTTATATGGGTTTTTCTGCGTGGCCTTTTGTTCCTTGCTGTTGTTGTAGGGGTCCTTTTGGTTTCAGCACTTGCTGCAGCTGTTTTTTCTCCAATCAGTAAAGAGTTCTCATTACTCATCGCCATACTTCTTATATTTATCGGCATTATATGTGGTACTTTAGTGTTCGTATATGCAAATGCTGTCTATGATTCAGCATTGTACTTCATGGCAGATAAAGTAATGAACAAAAAGAAAATAAGCATTGATAAAGCCATAAAGGAATCAAGGCCGTTATGGAACAGGTTTTTCAATTTTAAACTATTACAGATAGCACTTATTATCCTGCTGCTGTTTGGTATTGGAATTATCACAGGCATTGGTATTCTTGTTGATGTTCTGTCCAACTCAAACGGAGTATTCACAATAACATTTTTTATTATAAGCATATTCTTGGCTTTATTAGTAGGCGCTTATCTGATGTTCACCTTCTTTTTTTCGCCAGCAGTTATTCTGTATGGTAAGGACGATACCTTCACGATATTCAAAAAATGCATCAAACTATTACATAAAAAACCAGCACATGTTATAATATCATTTATTGTCATTATGTTGGTCGGAATTGTTTTTAGGGTAGTAGTTAATCTTATCCTTTCCCCATTATGGATTCTTCATCTTATACTTGCGCTAGCTTTTTTTAGCCCTCTTGGTTATATCATAAGTCTCATAGAAGAAGTAGCATCAGCGATATTTTTTGTTCCATGGTCAGCATTGTTTATTTTACAGGCGTATAAAAAGGCTTAGTGGGATTTATTGCAGATGTCCTTATAGAGACAGAAGTCACACATGTTGCTGCGGCTTGGGACATGCACGCCTCGTTCCATCAGCTCAAATCTTCTTTTGTATTGTAGTGCGTTCTGGAACAATGCATTTGTGAACTCAATCCTTTTTTCTTCGTGTGCGTATTCAAGTATTCCATACGGAGAATCCCTTTTCCATTCCTTTTGGATGAGTAGGCCATAGCTTGCCAGTTGTATTGTATCTCTCCACACCCTTTCTTTTGGGACATCAATTGCACTTTTGTACTCATGCGGTATAACTTTGCCATCAATAATCTCAATACTATCTATCCTTCCTCTCATGCCGAGCGTTTGTGATGATATAAATTTTTCTGTTAGAACAGATACTGGTTTGTATATCCCCTTCACGATCTTTCCAGCATGTGCCTTTGCCCTTTTCTTTATCTCATCTTTTAGATCATCATAAACAAAATTGAAGTCCAAGCCATTTGACTCTATGCTCTCTCTCATCTCCTCAAGATATTTTGATACTATATGCATCCACTCTTTAGAATAATACTTTTCTATATCACGTAAGGGCAGTGTTTTATCCACCGCTTTGTCAAGTTCTACTGTCTTGTTTTTTATTGACTCTATGACATTGTGTTTTATTGTTCCCCAGTAGTATAGGCGCGTATCCCTTGGAGGCATTTTGAGTATATGCTTTATATATGCTAAACGCTCGCAGAATGCTGTATCTGCAACTGCACTTACTGGAATCATACGTTATTTTTTGTTTTGTACGTATAAAAACAATATATAGTATGGATTTCCGAGAGCAAGGTTTTTATTTTCTTTCCGTTAAACAAAGACATATGGGTAAGGGAATATCGCCTGCAATCTCCTTTATGATTATTGTTGCCATTGTTGCCATTGGGGCAGTTGCTGTCTATTTCTGGGTTTCTGGGACACTAAATCAGCCCGTAGTGAAGGAGCAACCCGTGCCAATCCAGGCCTATGCATATAACTCATCTGCAATAAAAGTGATAAATATAGGCACAACGAACTCCTCTGAGATAACCTATCTCAATACCTCAGTTGGAGCATGCACCTTTTCAGGAGCAACAGTTTTAGAACCAGGTGTTGCTGAGACCTGCGTTCTGCCAGTACAACCATCTGGTCCAGTAACCCTATATAGTGGCGCTACTAAGTCATTTACGGTTTCTTTCTAGGTTAAACCCCTTTGCCAGTAATGCTACTCCAATGAAGAAAGGGATGCCTATAACTATCAGGCGTTCACCGCTCAGCACATAATTATTAAGCACCAGGAGAACAATAGATAGCAACATAGCAACAATCCCGATAAATATCAAATCCGTGTCAAATGGTTTTCTCTTGGCCATATGCTCACCACAGTTAAGTATGTACCACACATATTTAAATCTTATTATCATCTATAATAGCATGGCAGAGATGGAGATCCCAGGAACACTTATAAGGGTTCTTGGGGTGATTGGTGGGAGGAAACTCGTTAAATCTGTTGAGTCAATGGCAGCAGCCATTGCACGTTTTAATAAAGATGTTTATGTCAGAAGCGATGGAAATTTGGTTGAACTTACATTAAAGGATAAAAAGGCAACGATTGAGGTAGTTGGAGAGAAACCACAAATATTGGACAACTATTATGCTTACCAGGATGGCAAAGCGATAGTAAAAGGAGACGAGGACACATTGGAAAGAATCAAATCAACACTTATAGAGCTTGTTCCTTTCAGGAAGGCATATCTTTTAGGTATGTACTCACCGAAACAGCTGAAGAGATATGGCATAGACATAGCCTACATTGATTCATTAGAGGAAAAGGTATCCTCCCTCAGGATAAGGTGAGCCCATGGTTTGTTGGATGATTTATGTCAATCTAGTCAAACAATTGACAGGTGTTTCAGAGAAAGATGCAATAGATATCCTAAGAGATATAGAAGAGGAGGTTGGACACAACAAAGAACTTATCAAAGCAGTTGTGGATGCTGAGGGCCCAAACCTAATAAAACGATTAAAAAGGAAAAAACACAAAAAGAAAAACATAGCATATGCGTGAGTGCGCCGTTAGTCTAGTCTGCTTCCAGCCATCCGTGGTTGGATGCCTAGAATGGTAGGACTCAGCCCTCCCAAGGCTGCGACCCGGGTTCAAATCCCGGGCGGCGCATTTCCCAAAATTTTTAAATATGACACCTTCCTTTTTTCATCAGGTGTTCTAATGGGCATTTCAAGTTTGATTTATGATTCCTGGATGAAAGAGAAACAATACAAAAAGTATTCTGGCATTCTCAACATGCTCTCAAAAACAAACCTAAATGGAAAAATCCTAGATGTTGGTATGGGCACAGGACTATTTGAGGATTATTTGAAAGGGAAAGGCATACATGTTGACGTAAAAGGCATAGAAATAGACAAGAAGATGATGGATGAGGCAAGGAAGAAGGGTTACGATGTTGCACTTGGGAGCGCAGAGGAATTGCCTTTTGAAAGCAACTCATTTGATTTGGTCATATGTATAGATACCATCCATGCTGTTAGAGATAAAGAGCGAGCGATCAGAGAGATTATGCGTGTTCTAAAGCCAAATGGATATGCACTCATTACGCACTTCTGCAACACATTCACAAAAAAGGAGACAATTAACAAGATGGAAAAACTTACAGACGGATTGGATGTTGTTGAGAAGAAGATTGTTGGGCATCCAGATGATGAGATATCTGTAGCTTTTCTTGTGAGGAAATCAGCGCTTTAGGAACTTACCTCTTATTATCCTCTCTCTTGCGCTCATTCTTCTTTTCTTTGGGAGCATTCTCTCTAATATCCCCCATGCTCCTTCCTCTTTCCTCCTTCCTCTCTCAAACATCTCTCTGAGTTTTTCACGTGCAGGTTCGGGCAAATAGCGTTCTCTGCTCGTTATCCTCTCCCAATACTCTTCTGGCCTATACCCTGTTTCATGAAGTTCTCTTAGCTTTGCGCCCAGAATACCTAGGCTTCTTTCCACTTTATCCCTGTTACCAAACATCCTTCCAGCACGATGCGCTATTGCAAAATCAACAAGCGCCCTTTCTCTGTGTGCGTCTTTAAGTTCATTGATATACCTATGAAACTTCTCTTTTCTAGCAAAGTTTTCCAGAGACAATAGGATGTCTGATGGTAACCTTTGTCCTCTTTCAAGTTTTTTCCTCCACATCTCAAGTTCGTTGATTGCTGTTAGGTGTTCAAGGTCTCCTTTCTTGAACCTAGATATTGCTTTAACCCTGAACTTTTCTGGTTCCCTAAGCTCCTTCATATCTGGTGGTCTTCCTTTGCTGAGTATCTCCTCTATACTCCTTGCCCTTATAGTGAAGTATGAATCTAAGTCAGTGATGTTTCCTCTTACAAGTTCTTTGAGTGTTTGCTCCCTAACATAGTTAACCACGTCCTCTCCTTCTTTAGCAACCTTTTCCTGTAATATCAACGCCCTCTTTATCTCCTCTACGCCTTTTCTTGATAACTTTGGATTAATCCCTCTCTCCCACTTAAAGAAATCTGGCATAATGGTCTCAACCCTTCTTTTAAACCACAGCCCAGGATATTTTTGTGTTTTATCAAATTTTATTATGTCACTTCGTGTAATCCTTGGAATGTAATCAACTACGTCACCAAACCGTTTCAGAAATTCCTGTTTCAGTTCCCAGTATTTGCTTCCTTCCTTTGCATTCAATATCTCTGAAACCTTTTCAAGCATATCCATTGTTAGTAATGCATTTGCACCTTCTATGTCCGCAATACTTAATCTCTTACGTATCTCCTCTGGTAGCTCATTGATTGACATGTTTGCCAATGTGTGTGAATATTCATGTCCTAATACCATCATCATCTCTTTGTTCAGCTTTGCACTATCCCCCTCAAATAGTATTGCTGGCTCTTTTATGAAATTAGCTATTTCCATACCTCTCTGTCTTAATGTGATGTTCTCACCCATTGTTATAAATCGGCCTTTTCTTTCAAGTGCTGAGCCAGGGACAACCAGAACATTTAGTGCGCCTTCATTTGCCTTTTCCCTCAATTTGTTTACATACTCCATTTTTGGATACGCATGCTCAAATCGTTTTCTCTCCTTTGCGAGTACAGTATAACCTAAACAGAACAAGCTAGCAACCGCGTCCAAAACACGTTTCCTTTGTTTCCTTATACCTGCCATACTTATTTATTGTATCACAGTTTTTTAAAACCTTTTGCTGTTAAAAGCCCGGTGTCCTCAAATCTTGCTCCCCCAACGCCAGGTATCGCCAATCCTGGTTCAATTGTGAATACCATACCCTCTAAAAGTACATCTTTTGATTCCTTTGTGATGCTCGGACTTTCATGTATATCCAAACCAACACCATGTCCTAAACCGTACTTCCAATACTTTGCTCTCTTTCCAAAAAAGGCATGTACTAGTTCATATAGTTCTGACGCGCTCATCCCAGCATAGCAGTGTTTTGCTGCTAATATGTTTGCTTCTGCCACAAGCCAGATCATCTCTTCCTGTTTTTTGTTAGGCTTAATGCAAAATGTTCTTGTCATGTCAGAGCAGTATCCTTCAACCCTACACCCTGTATCAACAATAACAACATCTGTTTTTTTGACCTTTTTGCCCTGTGGGGATACATGTACATATAACCCATTTCTTCCAGATGCCACTATTGGATCAAATGATGGTTTAAGACTCTTTTTATTGTAATAGTACATTATCTCTGCCATTATATCTGATTCTTTCTTTCCTTCATATATGGCATTTTCAGCAATCCTCAATGCTTTCTTCGTGTGTCTGCAAGCTTCTTGTATGTACTTAATCTCCCTTCTCTCCTTTATCTCTCTGATCTTCTTCAATTCATTACTTATATCAACAAACCTCACGCCCTTTAGCTCCTTCCTCAACCTTTTCATTGTGTTCATACTAACATACTCATAGTTCACTCCTATTGTTTTATGCCTCCTCCTTCTGATATGTTTGTAAATGTCTTCCCTTTTTTCTATCTCAACCTTCTCTACATTTGCTTTATGTCTTGCATCACCAAGAAAGAGCAAGGGCTCGTTCCCAATTTTCCAATATAGTACTGCACTTGCAGAGAACACATCCAACCCGCTATAATACTGTACATTCGTATCTGGGTTAGTAGAGCGCGACATCAACAA
Source organism: Candidatus Iainarchaeum sp. (assembly GCA_021162685.1). Lineage (GTDB taxonomy): Archaea > B1Sed10-29 > B1Sed10-29 > WALL01 > WALL01 > JAGGYF01. The sequence continues at coordinate 33,641 of JAGGYF010000003.1, forward strand.
AACAGCATCGCACTTATTTCTAATCAACTCATTCAGTTTTAAAAAACGCTTCATATCAACAATCTCCCTTTTTCCATTATTTTCTTTTTGTCAAACCATATTGTTGGTTTTTTTATGATGAAATCCCAGTGTATAGGTGCTTCAACATTTCCCCCCAAGCTTTTTGAATCACCTATCGCAATATGACATGTGCCAAGAACCTTCTCATCTTCCAATACATTTCCGCTCACCTTTGCTCCTGGATTTGTGCCAATACCCAATTCAGCTATGTTGCGGGCATTTCTTATGCGCCAGATATGTCCCTTTAATTGCTTATTGCTTATATCTATAACCTTACCGTTTCTGACATCAAATCTGACAATCTTCTTTGTTAGGTGCTGGTCCTTTGCTGTGAAATATCCATTAGCACTTTTTGGCGCAGTCGCTGCTTCTCCGCTTGGCAGGTTGTGGATGCTGCCCCTGTACAAATCACCGTCATCGTCTGCTCTTTTGCAACCTTCTACATCCAACCATATATCCGTACCTTTTGCCACAACATGAACGCTCTTTGCTTTTGCTAGCTTGTTCCCAATCCTTCTGGTGAGTCTATTCACCTTCTTATAATCAACACCCATCCCTCTAACAAAAATGCTCTTTGTTATGCCAGGCATTGTTACAACAGTTGCACCGTTTCTTCTGGCATTCCTTGATGCATTTGTATGTGTTAGAGAATATTCTGTTATGCAATACACAATGTCGGCATGCTCCATTGCCTTTGCTACAACTTTTGGTGGTTCCATTCCATGCTGTCCTGTTGGTTCCATAACAAGCATAACAGTATTGCAGTATTTTGATGCTGCATTATAAACAGCCCAACCTATATCTATCTTCGTTGGGTCTACAACTACTAGAAACTGCTCACTTTTTTTTGGCTTTGCGAGTTTAACTGCATTCTCAGCAGCACTTTTTAGATTCATTTCCTTATATCACCTGGTTTAACTGTTGTTGGTTTTTCTGATGATGGAACAAATAATTGACCTGGCTCTACAACACCTTTTTCGCGCTTTTCTTTGGAGCATATCACACATAAGCCAGTACTCTTATCAAAATGTTTTTCGCACACCCTCCTTCCACATCTCCAACATGTATACAACTTTGCAGGTTTTCCACAGATGTCACACAATCCTTGTAGCTCTGTCATACTGTTTTATATATGCTCTATGAATAAAAACATTCCTATGAGAACATCGTGGAAACTGGTAAATATTGCAGGTATAGATATTGAACTTCACATCAGCTTCATACTTTTTCTGGCGCTTTTTGCGATATTTGCCATGTCTTTTATCCCCATCCTCATCATACTCTTTGTTTCAATCTCTCTTCATGAATTATCACACTCACTAATGGCAAGGCGTTATGGAGTAAAGGTCAACAAGATAATCCTTCTTCCTATTGGTGGTATGGCAGTTATGAAAGAGCAACGTTTAAAACCATTTGCAGAGTTTAAAATGGCTATTGCAGGCCCATTATTCAATTTTATCTTGTGTTCAGCAATTGTCATAATCCTTGCTCTTACAAATCAGGGTCATTTGTTGTATACCTGGACAAATTGGAATTTCGCAGTAGAAGGGGCAATAGAAAAGATGAGCGCGCCTTTCAGTTTAACTGCACTCATAGTTTCAACAACATTCTGGTTAAATTGGTTATTAGGAACATTTAATCTCTTCTTGCCAGCAATCCCTCTTGATGGTGGGAGGGTATTCCGTTCTTTACTCTCCACATTTACGGATTATGTGAATGCGACAAAGATTGCAACAACAGTGTCTACTATTGTGACGTTTTTCCTTTTCATGTACTCTATTCTGACATTTAATCTCATTTTGTTATTCATATCAATCTTTATCTATCTAGGAGCAAATGCTGAGCTAGAGTACGCAATGTCAAATAAGTTGCTGGCGAAATTTCCAATAAGCAGACTTATACGTTCCGATTTTTTATTGGTTGAACCAGATGCACCTTTAGACAAGGTTCTTTTAGAGATGATTCAGAACAGATCACTAGTTGCTATCACTCCAACAAAAAAGGGAGTTTGCATTGCAAGTGTTTATGATATACGCCATATACCCAAGACCAAATGGAGGACAACAAAGATAAGTAAGATAGCAAAGTGCATAAAACCAATAGGCATAAACCATGATGCTGTTTATGCATTGAGAAAGATGAGACAATATGATACAGAGGCACTGCCTGTGGTATCCAAGGGGCAGATTATTGGTTGCATATTCCGCTCTGACGTTGAGAGGGTCTACGAGATACTAAAAATTATGTCAGAATAACGCAAATATTTTTAAGTCTCTATCTTACAAATTCTATACAACCCTTTTCCCTTCGCTGCGCTCAGGCAAAAGCGTTGACGGAAAAGGGCCTTCGGCAAGAAATGTGCTGGGGTGCCAAACAACCCTTTTCCCTTCGCTGCGCTCAGGCAAAAGCGTTGACGGAAAAGGGCCTTCGGCAATTGGTACATATGCTGGGGTGGCGGAACCCGGTTAACGCGGTGGCCTCGAGATGAAATTTCCTCTTTGCGGCTTCGCCGCTTTGGAGGTGGGCAACGGGAGAGCCACTGGGCTTCGGCCCGTGCAGGTTCGAATCCTGCCCCCAGCGCTAAAGGGGTATGGGTATGCCAAGAAGAAGAGCAGGTATAACAGCAGAGGAAGCAAGGAAGAGAATAGAAAGAAAGAGGCCTCCAACTCGCTACCAGGTAAATGAAGCCGAACAGACATTCAGAGTAGCATCCAAGCTAAACAGAGCAGAGGTGGAGTTCATAGGAACAAATATGCGTATCCCTCTTACAACAGGGCTTGTTTCAGATCTGAGAAAGGTAGCAGAAAAAGTCAATAAAATCACTGGGGCAAAAGGAGGCACAAAAAGGAGGAGCATAGAGTTTGATATGTGGGTCAAAAGGGAAGACGACCATCTTCTCCTGGAATTAAAGAATCTACCAAAGAGAGAAAACCCTAGCACATTATCAAGATACTATAGACAATCGGCAGTGATTCTGTCTCTAATAAAGGATAATCCGCACCTTCTCGGTACTGCATATACTCGCAGTGTGCCTCTTGAAGGCGTTGGGAATCCACGTTACACTGTTCCTGTTGAAAAGTGGCAGAATGGAAAAAGGATAGGATACGTTTTAGTAGTAGATAGAAACCCAACAGAGAAAGAATGGAGACTGATAGAAAAGATAAGAGATAAAACGGGAATCCATATCCCTATTATAAGGGATGTTGAGATAATACCCTTCTTACAGCACTTGGGTGAGGGAAAAGAGAAAGGTGTGTTCGCAGGAAGAGAGCAGAGGATAGTATTACATAACTACGAGCCAAAAGGCCCTATAGATAAATATCTAGGCAAATCTAAATCAAAACGAGATTGATAATCAACTACCAAAACTATAACCAAAGCAACTGCCTCGGTAGCTC
>JAGGYF010000002.1 GCA_021162685.1 Candidatus Iainarchaeum sp.
ATTATATATGTTAATCAGAATTGGTTCCTTAGTTACAATATCCTTTCTTAGTATCTCTGGAAATCCCCCCTCTTTAAGGAAGACTTCCAGGTGATGGATAACTCTCTCCTTTTGAAAAGGATCTTTGTAATTTATTTTGTGTCTGGAAATAAACTCTCTGAATGAAAATGGGGTAACTAGTACTGTAATATGTCTCCCTGTTAAGGTCCTTCCTATATCTCTTGAAATCAAAGAGGCGGATGATCCAGATACAAATATCTGCTTGAACTCACCCCTGTCGTAGTAAACCCTAATCTCCTTTTCCCATTCAGTTATGTTTTGTATCTCGTCAAGGAAAACATATTTTATTTCTGGCTTTATCTCAAGGGCTGTAGAGATAGTCTTCCTAATGTCGTTGAACTCAGGGTCATCAAAGTTCAGATACAATATCTCTTCTGGCTTTGTGCCTCTTTTTATCAGGTGCGAGATGACCTGGTACATCAAGAAGGTCTTTCCAGATCTACGCACTCCAATAATGTCTTTTATGTGTGGCAGGCTTGTTAAATCCAATACATCTTTTAAAATATCCCTCTCTGTCCATCCAAATGCGTTCAACTTCTGTGGGTCTGACCACCAGAAGTTCCATTTCTCTATTGAAACCTTCATACATAGTTGTTATCCAAAAGCCTTTATAAATGTTTTCATTAAAGTGAAGGATTATAGTCATTTTTCCTTCACTGTTATGATAGTGCTCCCGCCGGGATTTGAACCCGGGGCCTAGGCTTTCTCCAATTGTTGGGCTTTATACCCCATTTCGAGAGGCCTAGATGTTTAACCGGACTACACCACGGGAGCAATAGAGGTATTAATTTTTATAAAACGACCTTAAAAACCTTTTACTTCTCCATCCTCTTTCTTGCAGTTCTATGGCTTGTTACATAGAGCATCCATAGTGAAGCGAGTGCAAGTATCGCAGCAAGCCCATATAATAGGTCTCCTCTCTTGAAAAGTAAGCCAGTCATGAGAGTCTTTCTTCCCTCTGGTGCAGGTTTTGGTTGTGGACGTATTGTCTGTTTTGTCCTCTCAATAGTTCTCTCCTCTTCTGTCTGTTTCTCTACTTTATTTTCCTCAACGGGTTTTAATGCAATCACTACTGGGTGGTCAAGCGCAGCGATGGTGTTCTCCTCAACATATCCACTAACAGTGTATACAATTTTGAGTGTGTCATCAGTGTCAAATTGCTTGTTCCATCCAACTGTCTTGTATGATGAGTAATCGTATGGTTTACTAAACACAGTATCCTCAACATCTTTCAGAAGAGAGTCTATGACAACAGTTTCAACAGATGCCCCTTTGTTTTTTATATTCATTGTGTATTCTGTTTCTTTGGTTTCTACAAAGTATATCCATTCCCTTGATGCCTCAAACTTGTCACAGATATCAAGCGTTTTCTCTTTGTCGTATCTATCGCCAAGTTCATCAATGATCTGCTTTATAGGAGCAGAGTTAAGCCTCTCTTCAAGGTTATCACATAGTGAGCTATATGATTTTACAAGTGTGAACTTCTGTTCCTCTGTTTCGCTGGATGTAGGCTTCGTTGAACTACCGCCAGAGGATCCACCTCCTCCTCCACCTGAACCACAGCCTTCATCTACTACACCATCGCAATCATTATCCACGCCGTCACATACCTCAGCTGCTCCATGGTGTATATTTGCGTTATTTGGAGAACAGTCTGTTGAGTCAGGGTCTCCATCTCCGTCAGAGTCTGGTTCAGTGGGTGTTGCGGTGGCAGTTATCACATCTTTGTTTTCATTTCCTTTTCTATCTACTGGTGTTACTCCAAAGTAGTAAAGCACATTATTTTGGAGTCCAGTAACTGTAATAGTTGTCTGTGTTGTGTTCAGCGTGCTAGTCATTCCTGACACATTTGTGAAGTTTGACGTGCTCCAATATATTTTGTATAACTCAATATCTGCTGCTTGGGAAGGATTCCATTCCAGTCTTACTTCTCCACCATTCCCTGTATCTGTTGCATTTAATCCTGTGACTATAGAAGGAGGAGTAGTGTCATTAACCGTGAAATAGATAAATGGTCCATCAAAATGATTTGCACTTAGGTCCCAGCAATACGTACCCACATAGAAATAACCATTCTGCTTCGTATTGAAGATATCTGTAAAAGTCTCGCTAGTTGAGATTATTGGGAACCCTTGTGGATAAAACATTGAAGAAATCCAGATCAAAGAACCATCAGTTGCATTGTGCAATTCATAATTACAGGAGAGCAAACCATAATTATCTGTCACAGTAACATTCCATGGCAAGCCTATTGAATCGTTGTATGTTACATTCTGAGGATCTGATGCCATTGTATTTGGAGGGGTATTGTCTATAATTATCCTCCAGTCTGTGTTGTTTAATCCATGGCCAAGTGTGTCATTAACAAATACACGAACTGTGAGGTTAGCATCACCATTATATGTTATGTTATAGTAACCTACACAATTTTCTGAATTGCATGTTTTCACGTTAGACTCATTAACATATATCTCTATGGTGTCTACACCACTTACATCATTTGCAGTTACATTTATTTCTATTGTTTCATTCTGTTTTGTGAATGATTGTTCTTGCATTATGGATGTGCCATTTAATGAGATACTTACTTCTGGAGAGTCTGTATCAACAGAGAAGGACACATCTGAGAAATTGTAGTTGAATACATAATCTCTACACCATATCTCTAGTAGGTAATTGCCATCAGCACTTCCGAACATCTGTGTTACGTTTAGAGTATAGCTAACATTTGTATTGTTTCCGATCCATCCAATGCTTTTGTTATATTCGTTTGCGTCTTTATATATTACATATCCACATTTCAAAGTGTCAGCAAGATTGTCTGACACAGAAAAGTTCAATTCAATAAGATCTGTACCATAAAGCATATTCTGAGGAGAATATATATCAATTCTGTAAGGTTCGCTGTTATCAACAGTTGCTGTTATTGTAAGATCATCGCCAAAAAGTGGGCTATTCCCAACATTATCATATACATCAAGCGGAACATACGCATATGTGTCTACGTTACTTGGATCTGTTTCACCAACATTTATTGGAATATTATACCAGTGGCATTCCCACTCATTATCAGACACCATAGAGCAAAAATCTGGTGATATGTCCTGATCATTCTGATTCCCAGTCACGTCATTTAAGTCCGCAATTGTGTCGCTTTCCTCCAGACCGGATCCGCTCTCATTTACAACAAGGGCAACATATGCTTCTCCTCCTGTTTTTAACCAGTTTTCTTTTGGTTCAGTATCATTGTCATATTGATAAATGAGGTATGAGCTTAGTAGTATACTTGCATTCTCTATTACGGGCGCAGTGTCATCAATTGAAAATTCATTTGATACTCCATTGTTATTCTCAGCAAGATCCCAGGCCATTATAATATACTCGATAGTAGTTTCACCTAGTTGTTGAGGTATTGCTGCAGTATAATTATCTCCACCAACGTTTGTCATTAGGGTTACTTCGAAATCATCCATTGTTCCGTTTTTCCACCACAACCTCACATTATTTGTGTCAAGATGCAGGTCAGTTATAGTAGCGTTTACCTGGAAAGGACCCGAACTATTTGTATCAGGTAACGGGTCATGTATAATTTCTGGAGGAGTGTAATCAGCGGTTATGTTTACTGTTGTGTAGTTCCCATCATTATCTAAGTCAGCTTTTATAGTGAGATTTTCATTATCGTTAAGTTTAACATACCAAACATTATCACAAGCAAAGAATGTAGGACCAGTCCATATGTTAAATATGCCTCGATAGTCACCATCATCTGCTCCACCAAATGTTCCATCATCATATACTGTTATGTTTAGTGTTTCATATGGGGTAATCAATGTTACTGTTTTGTTTTCTCCAGATGTAACACCATCACTAACATTTACAAAAACCTTTGTGTCAAGTTGGGAACATCCTCCATAGTATGCTTCTGAGAACACTGTTGAGGCTTCTGCTCCCCAGTCCCAAAGGGATGTTGTAATGGCGTCCTGGGCACCCATCACCCCAGCTAGCAGAATAAACAGCAGTAAAGCGGCCTTTCTCATAGTTATCACTGAGGAAATAACTCAATTACAATATAAAAGCATTTCGTTTTTAGAACCACTGCATAGTTACAAATTATGGATAGTCGTCAACACTTTCGCCAGGAAGCAGTCTTCCATGGTGATGCAACTGTCTTAAAAGTGCCTCTGCGTATGGGCCAGCACTTTCAGGCTCTCTCTCCCTCTCCTTATCAATCCTTTTCCTCAGTTCTTCAATCATCTTTTCAGTCAGAAGGGCGTTCCATTTTCTCTCAAATTTTTCCCACACGTCTTCTTTTATTTTTGGATTTTCAACATTAAGTTTTCTAAATGGTATCCCGTAGTTTTCTTCAAGGAGGATATGTACAAGGCCTTCCCTAAGTTCTGTTTCGGTTATGCCTCTCCTCCTGCAGAATTCCGCTATGAGATGCTCTGGATTTTTCATCATCTGTTTTCTATATTCTCTATCCCACTTTGCAGTGTAGAGGTCTTCTTTTATCCAGTAGTCTGATTCTCTTCTCTCTTCTCTGCCCATTGGTCTCCATGGTGACATAATGGACCCGGGGAGATTCGAACTCCCGATCTTCGCCGTGTGAAGGCGACGTCCTAACCACTAGACTACGGGTCCGTGCTTTTATTATTTTCTACAATGCTTTATTAATACTTTTGCGAATAATATACTATGCCAGTTCTCAGAAAAACATATAAGGATGTTAGGGTTAGCAACAACAAACTCACACATGTCATCTACACATTTGGTAAAGGGGCAGAGATTCATGAAAGAGCGGAATATTCCATTATTAATACACATTCACTCCTTTTGCGTGATTATAAAGATGTCAACAAGGCGAACAGACACATCATAAAAATACTCAATGATGTTGAGGAAAGGATAATGGAGGAGTTTGGGGAAAACCCATTCAAAAGCGAGATTACCACCAAAGATGTTGATAAAAAGCAAAAGCAACATAATGAAAATCTTAACATAAATGCGCGTGTTGTGATAGGAGATGTATTTGAAAAGCATAAGGGGAACAAGGACCTTAAACTATCGCTTGTTACATATCTCCAACTGGTACCATATGTTGAACATAGGATAAGAGGGATAATCTCACAACACGCAGAGGAGAGAAGAAACGAGATCAGAAGGCGCTAAATTCAATATCAGCCAATGTTTTTGTCCTGTCCATTTGTTGTGCTGTTTCCATAACCTCTTTCACAAGTTCACGTTGTTCAATGAGATCATTTAGATCTTTTCTATATATGCAAATCTTTCCTTCTAGTTGGAATTTATGCTCTCTTATTTCATCTCTCTTTTCATTGTCAGCATACTTAAAACTCTTCTCTACTGTCTCAAGTTCCCCTCTCTTTTCTTCGAGCATTTCCTTTTTTAACTCTATTCTTTTTTCTAGTTTTTCAGCAAGCTCTTGCATCTTCTGTATTGCATCTTTGATGTTTTGCTCAGGATACAACTCAACATTATTCAATATGGCTATTGTCCTTAGAACGCTCAATACCTTCAATGTATTCTCATTCATAATTAGTTTTTGGGTTTCTCAAATAAAAATGGATACCAAAATATGCAAAATCTATTAAATAGATTTTTATCTTTGAATGTTTTTCTATTATATGTATGTTGAAGATACTCAGATTTATACGTAAAGCGCATATGCCATTACTTACGGTTTCTCTCGTAGCGCTCTTTTGGACATTTGGAAGTGGGGCATTCGAGTTTATGCTCCCAACATTTCTGGATGGGCTACTCAAAGGGAACGCATTTCTTGTTGGAGTACTTCTAGCATTGCCAGGATTTGTGGCAGTGATATCTGATATCCCAATTGGAGAGATATGTGACAAGGTCAGCAGAAAAACCATTATCGCATGGGCATTAACAGGCATTGCTGCAACCGCATTATTAATGCTAGGACTTAACAATTTTTGGTGGCTTGTACCTGTTTTCCTACTTTGGGGATTTTTTTATCAATTAATCGCAGTTCCAATGTACTCCTATTTGGTAGAGATATCTCCAAAGAGAATGAGTGCGGAATATGCAGGAGTATACACAACATTTGTTGCACTTGGATTTTCAGTTGGGCCACTGATAGGAGGGCTACTACTTTCCACATTTACAGAAACTTCTGTATTTTATTTCTATGCCACTATCTGTATCCTTGTTTCTGTTGGGGTGATGCTTTCTCTAAAGAGAATTCGCAAATGTCAAAAACCAGTTTCTGAAGGTATTATAGAAGTTATAAAAGAGGACAAACTTTTCATTGAAGGATTAACTGCTTTTAGAAAACTCGGCTCAACAGGGCGCACTCTTCTGCTTTTTTCTTGTATTATTGCGTTGTGGGACTCCATTGTTTGGGTCTCTGAACCATTGTACTATTCTGTTATGCATTTTGATCCTTCATTTGGTGGCTTATTGCTTATGGTTTTCGTCGTTCCTTATGTTATTTTTTCGTCTATTGGGGGCATTATTGCTGATCGGTGTGGGAAGAAGAAAACAGCAACTTTAGGTCTTATTATTGCAATTATCTCCTCTCTCTGTTTTGTTTTAGACAAAGGTGCTGGAATAAAACTCATAAGTGCATTTCTGATTTCTACAGGTCTTGCTGTTGTTTGGTCTTCTGTAAGCGGTATGCTAATAAGCAGATGTCCAAGGAGAATGAGTGGAGAGATAAGTGGTGTTTGGAGTACAGCATCTGACGTAGGATATACAATAGGGCCAATTGTAGCAGGAGCACTGTTCTCTATCCACCCTCTGTTGCCGTTCTGTTTTGGAACTTTTATGTTTGTTGTACTATTGATAGTTTTAGCATTTGTAGAGGGAGAATAATAAAACAGAAGCACTTAAATAATAGAAATACACTAAATACCATCTTCTGTACAAGATTTAACATAGCCCCGTGGTGTAGTGGCCAAGCATGCAAGGCTCTGGACCTTGCGACAGCGGTTCGAATCCGCTCGGGGCTATTATTATTCTAATGGGTTTTCTCCGCAATCAATATTCTTTTCTATTTCATCTGCCTCTGTCAGCCCCTGATACACTCTCTCTCCGTTTATAACAAGTGCTGGCACCTTTTGTATGTTGTACTGTTTTTCTATAACCTTAACCAAGTCAATGTCTGTGTTATAGGGCAATGCGAAAACCCACGTATTCCTGCATTTGTTTCTCACAGTGTCCAGGATTGATGCTTGGACTCCACAATCTGGGCAAGCTGAATGGTCAGGATCATTTTCGGCATAGAAATATATTATGTAGTTAACACTTTCGTTGCATTCATCTCTGAGCTTTTTGAACTGGAGGAAGAGCTCAAAATCTTTGTAGATAAATGTCTTTTTTATGGCATAATAATCAGGACTAAAAACGTTTGAGTTTCTATATGCGTCAATCTTTCTAGCAAGCATGTCTGCCTTTTCAACCTGCTGTATAATTCTGTGTTTCATTATTGTACATTGGGCGTTTTTGTCGCCGTGCATAGATTCCAAATAATTCAAGAACAATCTTGAATCTTCCATCTCCCAACTCATCTGTTGCATTTGCTCAGATATAACATTAATCCTCTGTTTGTCTAGTATCCAAAGTGATGCCATGCTTGCGATTATGAGCAATGCACCCAACACCAATCCTTTAACATATACACTTACCATACCTTTCTACTCCCTTTAAGTTCATGAAAGAAACTCATCGTGTACGAGAATGTGATAAAGAATGAATACAAAATCAAATAAAAAAGTATGTATGGTATCTCTGTAATTTTTGGTTTCCTTCTGTCAAATCTCATGCTTACATATAATAAATAACCCCAGAGGAGCAATGTTAGGACAAGAAACACAAGGTAGGGGGGCCATGCCAGTGGGTCTATATTCATAAGGAACTCTACCCTGAATGCATTATGCATGATTGTTGCGATAAACTGTTTTGCGTCCAGTATGAAACGTTTGGAGTTTATTGTGATAAATCCTATAAGGACAACCATGGAGAGGAATTCAACAATGAATGTAACGGGGAATACAAACATTCCGAACTGACCGTAAAACTTGTTGAAGATTAGATGCTTATATTTCAGGCCATTGAATATCTTTCCTCTGTACCACCTTATCCGCTGTCTGAAGTAACTTCGTAATGTATGGGGGACTTCTGTGTAAACCTTTGTGTTGACGCAGCACTCTATTTTCCATCCCTTTTCTTGCAGTGCCAGCGCAATCTCCATATCTTCTGTTATATTACCTTCGTCAAATCCACCTACTTCTTTAACTGCTTTTGTTCTGTATATTGTCATTGGCCCAGGAGTAACATACAAACTTCTTAGTGATGAAATGCTTTTGTGCCAGAAACCAAATGCAACATAGTACTCAAATTCCTGTATCTTCTGTAAAAAGTTTCTTGGCTTTGAAGGCAGTATCAAAACAGTGACTGCACCAACCTTTGGATCATTGAAGTAGCCAACCATCTTCATCAAAGCATCTTTGCTTGGATAGGTATCTGAATCAATATTCGCAACAAGTTCTGTCTTAACCTTTTTCAGCACCTTATTCAAACTTACTGCTTTCCCCATGTTCTTCTTGTTCCTTATAATTGTTATCCCCTTAAACTTCTTTATCTTCTCATATGTCCCATCTGTGCTGCCGTCATCTATCACAATAACCTTGAATTTCTTAGGGTATTCCATGGCAAGGATGTGCCTCAAACTTTTCTCAATAGTGTCAGCAGCGTTATATGCTGGCACAATTATCGTTAGTGAGGGATATCGCTTAGGTTTTGGATCCTTTGTATCTGTTTCTTCAAGAGCGACAAGAAATATAGCAGCCTGCGTTACAAAGATTGTTGAGCTTATGGTGAATATCCAATAAGGGTTGAAATAGGTAAATAATGCAATAGAAAAGAATACAAAGAGAGAGAATACTAACACACCAGCAACTGTTCTTAATCTCATAGTAACGTGTTGTTTTGGTTTTATTGATTTATATTTCTTCTCATGTTTTATTTTTTGCAAAACGCAACATTTATTAATGCTTCTTCCGTTTTTTTAACAAAGTATTGGCAGGAGGTTAAACATATGGTAGACTATATGGCAGCGTTGAAAAGACCGTTTTCAGACCTGAAAGCATTTATCATAGGCGCAATTGTGGGCATTATACCTATTGTAAACTTAGCGTTCACAGGGTATCTATTGGATTGTGCAGCTACAGCATCAAGGAGGGACTATAGGCTCCCAGAGTGGACGAACTGGGGCAGATTGTTTGTCAGGGGGATAATGGCGTTTATCATAGCAATTATATACTATATACCAGTGGCGATAGTTGTGGTATTCTTCGCGCTACTTGGGATGGCGGTGAAGAGTGCCGTGGTACCATTGATTGGATTGCTGTTCGTGCTTCTGGTGGCACTTATAATTGGTCTGATGTTGCCAATGGCACTAGTTTCATACGCAATACATGATGACATAAAAGCAGCGTTCAGTAATGAAGTGGTACGAAGGGTGTTCACAGGGAAGTACATTGTTGCATGGATTATTGTAGCAATTGTGTCGTCTATATTGTTATTGCTAGCTCTGATACCATTCATCGGTATAATGGTTGCATTGGTCGTAATAGGCGTATTTGGCAATACAGTGTATGGTACATTATACTCAGAGCTTTAGAATCCATGAGGACATTGTCCTCATCATCCCTATTCTTTTCCATTCTTCTCTGCAATCAATAAGCTTTTATAGTATTGCGTTATAAATTATTCCCTGGGTTAATTATGTGGGATAGAAGACATGTTATATCCATAGACGATTTCTCTCGCGAGGACATTGAAGATGTTTTAAAAAACACAGCAAAAATGGACGAATACCTTGAAAAAGGAAATGTACCAGAGCTCATGAAGGGAAAGATCCTTGCAACCTTGTTCTTTGAACCAAGTACAAGGACCAGGCTATCATTTGAGGCTGCTATGCAACGTCTGGGTGGTACTGTTATTGGATTTTCTGACCCAAGTGCAACCTCCATAAAGAAAAAGGAGACAACAGCAGATACTGTGAGGATGGCAGCAGCGTATGCGGATGTTATTGCAATGAGGCATCCTTATCCAGGAGCAGCAAAGTTAGCAGCGCAGGTTTCCTCTGTGCCCATACTAAATGGAGGGGATGGCTCTAACCAGCATCCAACGCAAACACTTCTTGATTTGTACACAATAAAAAAGGAACTTGGTACACTGGATGGGATAAAGATAGCGATGGTAGGCGACCTGAAGTATGGAAGAACTGTACACTCATTGTGTACTGCACTAAAACTATTTGATGCCACATTCAAGTTTATTTCACCAGAGCAATTGCGAATGCCAGATACCTACAAAAGAGGGTTAACATATGAAGAAACAACCGAACTTGATGTAAGCGATGCAGATGTAGTTTACGTGACAAGAATACAAGCAGAGAGATTCCCAGACCCAGCTGAATATGAGAAATTGAAAGGGTTTTATGTCATAAACAAAAAGGTTGTCTCAACAATGAAAGAAAAGAGCATCATTATGCATCCACTTCCAAGGGTAGATGAGATACATTATGAGGTGGATTCGGACCCAAGGGCAAAATACTTTAAACAAGCATACTATGGGGTGCCAACAAGAATGGCATTGATTGCAATGGTGATGGGGGCGATATAGATGTTAATGGTTAGGCACATAGAAAATGGAACTGTGATAGACCATATAGATGCAGGCAAGGGATTGGAGGTATTGAAGGTTTTGGGTGGAGCAGGCGACACTACAATCGTTCTTGCCATAAATGTCCAGAGTAAAAAGAAGGGGAAGAAGGATATACTAAAACTGGAGAACAAATTTTTGGATAAGGATAAAATGGACCTCATCGCAATAATCTCTCCGAACACTACTATTAATGTTATCAGGGAGGGAAAGGTTGTTGAGAAGATAAACGCAGAGATGCCTGAGGAGATAAATGGAGTACTAAAGTGTATAAATCCCAAATGTATAACAAATGCACCGAGAGAGCCTGTAACAACAAGTTTTACTGTTAAGAAGAATCCTGTGATGCTAAAGTGCAAGTACTGCAGTACAGAATTCCCAGCAGATATGATACAACTACTTTGACTTCTTACAAAAGCACATCGTTTCGCTTCCCAGCTCTCCCATTGCCCAAGGATTTAGAATGCAGGAGGCCCCAGGAAGATGTTCAGCATTGTTTGCTTTTTCAACCTGTTCAATTGCTGCTGGTGTGGTCGCAACCCTTTGACAAAAGCCAGAATCATAGCCTCGCGAAGTACATTGATTGATGCACTGCCACTCAGCCGGAATTTGCACAAAAAACGAGATAATAACTAATAAGGCAACAACTGTCAAAATGGTAGCTGCTAAGAGGATAACAGCGATGGCTATGACCTTGCTGTTCAAACCAAAAACCTCTTTTTTCTTTATTATGGCCTTAGGTATATTGTTATACATGCAGGTTATTTAAAGGTGAGGCCTACCAAAGCTACACCTTTTTAAAATTTGAGTTAACCAATATTGTCCAAGGGGCCCGTAGTCTAGCTAGGATAAGGCGCCTGGCTTCGGACCAGGAGATCGCGGGTTCAAATCCCGCCGGGCCCTTTCGTTTTACAATAGGAAGGGGTGTGGATTCCGAGGTACGCAAAGCGAAGCAAGGGAGTATATCCTTCTGTATGCTCTGCGCTTCGCATTGCGCAGGGGAAACCGTAGGTGTCCCCCAAGACGCTCTGACCTGCCGGCGAACAATTGCTTTGATTTTCTGGAAGACAATATCTTTAAATACTTTGTAGTACGTATGTACTACGGAGAGTGTTTGTATGGAAACAGTACAGGTAAGGCTAAACAAGGAACTTGCCCGTCTACTCAAAGCTGCTGTGAGTAGGGGAGTGTATCCTAACAAATCAGAAGTGATACGTGATGCATTACGAAGACTTTTTGCTCCAGAATTAAAGGAGGAAATACTAGCTGAGGCATTAAGACGGGGCAAGAGCAAAGAATTTGTTTCTCAAAAGGAGATTGAGAAGGAGTTCGGTTTATGAGCGCATTTAGGGTAGTCTGGCATAAGAAAACAATAAAGGAGCTTCGCACCATTCCCAAGAAGATTGCCAAGCAATTGATTATCAAAGTCAGTGAGTTAGGTGATGATCCAATCAAAAAGTCATTCCCTCTTGCAGGATGTAATTTCAGGAAAATTCGTGTAGGAGAATACAGAGCAATAATAGAAGTTGTTTTTGATAAGAAGCTTGTTAAGGTCCTTCTTGTGGGGCACAGGCGGAACATCTATAAAAAGTTGTTCAGATGAAAAAGTCACTCCTCAACCTTGCCCCAACTTGCCTCCTCTAGTGCCTCTTCCTTCTTTGACGGTTTCTCAAATGCTCTCATTACTGAGAATGCAATTCCACTTCCCAACGCAGAGGCAGGAGCGATGATAAATGATTCTAATGCAAGTACAATAGATGCTAGTGCAAATGCTACAATGAGGTTCATCCATTTATATACTGTTTGCAGCATAGGTAATGTATCAATAAGGTTTTCAGCAGTACGCATCATTTCTTCTTTTCTTTCTGGAGCATTTAGTTGCTGATATAGCTTTGAGACAAGCGCCTCTTTATTGTACTGGAGCGAGCCGATGTTCTCCAACATTGCCTGTTTTCTTGCATTGATTGCTTCTGGGCTATTCACTTCGTTGTATATCCTATCAACCTCTTCGTCTGTTAGGTTTAATCCCATCTGTTCGTATATGGGCCCGTATGTTCTCCTTATCTGCTCTCTAACTATAGTAAAGTCCATGTTCTCTATCATCTGTCTCATAATTGCTTGATTATTTGATGCTTGTGCATCTACCATTGCTCTGATCTGATCCCTTGTTATCTCAAATGAGCCAGATTGTCTTATGATTGTTTTCAGGCTATTTTTGAAGCTGTCTTCATATGGTTTACTGTCCATGGAAACAATTGCAAAAGTAGATATGAAAAGAATAACAGCAAAGATGAAATATGCCTTCTTTGTTGCGTTGAACCCAAAGCTCAGTATACCTACCCCTCTCTCCTTTGGCGTCCCGCTTATTATTGCTGTTGCAATGGCAACAGAGATTGAGAACAAAATTCCTATTATTAGGTATTCAAGGAGCATGTCTTGAAACGAAAGAATAAACAGAGACACAACAAACAGAGAGGATATGAAAGATAATATGGCTGCAACATTTCTCTTTTCTGTTTTCATTGATGCAAATAGAACACCAAGACCAAGACCATTTGTTACAAGCGCGCCAATGATATAAAGGATGTTATCCTTGAAAATAGAAAAAAGCGCATTTATGTCCACTATCTTTGGCAGGGTTATGCCTATTGTAGAAAGCAAGAAGAATGATAGTGCAAGAAGCACTACGTAAGTAATTGTTCCAGCAATTGTTTTTCTTCTCATGTTGTCACCTCACATCCATCCTCAGTAACAATGATGGTGTATTCTTTCTGGGAGACCAATCCCCTATCAACCAATACTGGATAAGTTTCAAAGATGCCTCTCTGTACTAGTTCTCTCAGAGCAACCTTTAATTTAAATCCTGATGATACCTTTGTGAGCCATCTCTCTGCAAATGGCAATGCCTTGTATTCCTCCATAGCAAACTTCAATATCTTTCTAGCATCTTGGTTTCTTACTGGTTTAAGTTCAACAATGGAGAAGATCTCAACCCTCCTCTGTTCCTTTACTATTCCATCGCCCATTGTAGCAAATGGTTCTATAGCAATAGCCATACCCTCTTTGATCTCAAAGCCAGATGGAGTTTTTATGTTGGGGATGGTTAATCCAACATGCAACACATACTCATCTAAAACATGTCCAGTTAGATTTCTTATTGGTTTGAATCCATACTGCCTGATAGTTTCTTCTATTTTTGCTCCGACTTCATTTGATTTTACTCCTGGTTTGACCATAGCAATTGCTTCTTCAAGCGCCCTTTCACTAGCCTCTAATAGTTTACCATGTTCTCCGGTCAGATCAACAGTAATAGCAGCATCACCTATGAATCCATCTACATGTGCACCGCAGTCCAATTTAACAACATCCTCCCCAAATGTTATCTCGTCATCTATGCCTGGTGTGAAATGTGCTGCCTGCTCATTTATGCTTATATTACACGGAAACGCTGGTTTTGCTCCAGCATCATATATATACTTCTCAACTGCCTCTGCCACATCTAACAATTTCGCACCCACTTTGATCTTTTTAGCCCCGTGTTTCAGTGCTTCAGCAGTGATATTTCCAGCCTTTTTGTATTTCTCTATGTTTTTCATGATACCACACTACCTTAATGAAAACAACATTTAAATACCCTTTCTTCTTTATTATGGGATATGAAAATCATTGAGATGCTTGCTGAACAGGAGATGAAACGATACGAGAGTTTACCATTACACAAGAAAAGGGTAGTGATGTTCAAGATGGACGATCTAGCAAGGGCAAAAGGATACAAGGATGCAAAGGAAGTGAAGGAAAAAAGGCCATACATCTGGCGAGAGATGCTTGTAGAGGCAATGAGACAGTGCTATCCTGAAGGGGTTTAGAACCACTCCCCCAGATTTTTCTGTTTTCCACCTATCTTTAAATCATCCTCTTTTATGCCTAGTTCATGTAGTATCTTCATAACAGCAGGAAGGATTTGATTTTCTATGTAGTATTCTGCATCAGGTTCCCTGTTCCCGATTAGCTCCAAGGGATAACTCCTATCACCTATATTTCCAGCACCCCTTGTGACGATGTAGCCAATAACACTACCTTTCTTCATCTTTCGGCCAGCTTTCTCAAGACGCATCGCTGCTCTTACATGTGGGCCTATGGCTTCATAGTCCTTTATCTTTCTTTTTAGTGTGGTGTATATAACAAAATCTTCTATTGGAATCCTGCCTTTTCTTACATTTTCTATTGTTTCTGCAACAATACGTTTAGCATCATCAATCCTGTTCTCAAGTACTGCTCTTATGACCTTCTCCTGCGTTTTCTTTGCTATTGGACTCCAGTCACTTCTTACGAATTCTAATCCAGTTATCTCAATTGCACCATCTTCCCTTATCAATGCATATCGCTTTTTTGCTGCTCCCCCCTCTCTCTTTGTTACAAAGATTCCTCTTGGGTAAAACCCCTCCAATTCCAATTCCATTGCTTCTGGAAGTTTGCTATTGTACATATCCAAGAATTTCAAAACGTCTTCCTTTGTTTTGTTCCCCATCTTTAGGAATAATGAATCTGTGTTATGGAGGAGTATGTGCCCACAGCTATCCACAAACATATGTGTTCCTTCAACCTCAAGGTCATATACATAACCATTATATCTCTCTTTTCTTAACGTTATTTTTAATCTGCTGTTATGTTTGTATGATGTAGAGACGATATAACTTTTCTTGCTTGGTCTGTATCTTATAGTGTACTCCTTTTTCAACTGGGTCAGTAGGAAGGATAGTCCGCATGCTAATTGCAGCGAGTTTGTTTCATATCTAAAATTATCTTTGGAGTACCTATCTGTATATCTTGGACCAAACTTCTTACTACCATCGCCCTTTATCATATTATCCAAAAAGAGGAGTTTATACCTCTCCGGCACGTGAAATATGAACTCAGGAATTTTTTTACCTCTGCTCCCCTGGCCACATAACACTTTAAAGAAAACAGCAGATAGGTTGTTCATCATCTGTAGCTTATATGTCTTGTCATCATATCTAATTGTTTTGCCTTTGTATGACAATGTTCTCCTCTTTTTTGTGGATTTTATCACACATGTTTTTACACCTTTGAAAAGCATGTGATAATCTCTCTGCAACTGCTCAAGCCATTTCGTATCAGAGCTGCTTATACTTGCTCCCATACGTGACATTGTAGTTTCTGGTGTGGATGCACTCCCCTCTGCAACATACGCACCAAGTAGCCTACATAGTGCTGAAAACTCTTTTGTGCCTATACGAACAAATCGTCTGAGTTTTACGGGGTTCTTTCTATTTGTCCAGGAGAACCATACATACCGATCATCCTTGTGCACGAACGCTGTTTTCTGCCTTCCCTTGTAAGTTGTTTTGTAGGAATAACCTTTCAGCATCTTGTATAGATCAAGTGCTTTTATCTGTTTTATAGTTGGGATGGCTGTTATCCTCATAAATGGCTCTTTTAACTCAGTTGGCTTAACCTCAACTAGCTTTCCTTCTCTTTCAACAATAAGTGAATGATCACCTGTTACCCTTGTTTCACCATACTTCTGGTTTACTCTATATACCATTTTGTTTATCTTGTGTCTGATGACTCTTTTTATCGGTTTCCAAACAACCTTTCTAGTTTTAGGGTCGACAGTAAGCGCTTTGTAGTGTTTTAGGCTTACAAACGCTTTATCTCCCCTTCTTCTTACTCTCTCCCCTTCACTGAATAACTCCTCAATATTCTTTATTTCTATCACACCATCCTTGTTCATTACTGTAACAAACCTCTCCTTTGTTACACTGTCTCCGTATAACACCTTAAATCCTGCATCCTCTGCCTCTTTTATCGCATTCTGTATGTATTGTCTTCCCCATGCAGTAACGGATTCTCCACATTCCCTGTTGTACCATCTTGCTCTTGCATACAACATGTAGCCATATGTTGAGTTCGCTATAATCTTCAATGCATGTTGCTGGTTATTCAACCTTTCATATTCCTCGCCTTTCTCATTTCTCATACGTTTTTTTGTCTCAATACGTTTTTTCACAACCTTCTCAAGCATCTCTGGGATCAATCCCTTCTTCTTCTTACAAAATCTTGCACCTGTTGGTGACACATGTGGATTTTTACAGTCATTGCAATTCAGTGTATCTGGAGAGATATTGTGTGAGATAATAATGCTTGGATACAGTCCCCTAAAGTCAAGTATTGCTATATTCTCGTGCAATCCTGGTTCTGGCTCCTTAACAAATGCTCCCTTTATGGGATTCATTATCCTCTTCTTCACTTCTTGTTCTGTGGGTTTATTTGGTGCTATTTGCCCTCTTTTGAATGCCTCCTTTAGTAGCATAATCTCAACAATTTGGCTAGAGCTCATTCTTGATACATCAAATAGCGTTTGATTTATGAGTTTGCTGAACTCCATGTACAACGGGAACATCTTTTCTCCGAGTAGGTAGCATGCCTCAGAATCCTCAAGTGAATACTGACAAAGTTCGTCTATGTTTTTGGAATCCCACATCTTCCATATGTCCTTGCCAACAACATCCTTTTTCTCCTTTCCTGTGAACTCTTTATACACATCTTCCAATGTGTACCTTGGGAGATGCAATGCACCAATTGCTGCTAAAAATCTCATACCCTTATATGCATCTATATGTACATGTGATTTTATGCTTGCCTTTTCTCCCTGTTGGCTTGGCCTGACAGATATTATCTTGTAGTCCAAGCCCAGTGTTTTCATCCTTTTTCTAAGATACGGTAGGTCAAAATTATCTCCATTGTATGTATACAGCACATCAATATCCTTTATGAACTCAAAAAAACGCTCTATCATCGCTTTTTCATCATCAACAACCTCAACAAATGGCAGGTCGCACTTTCTCCATGTAAATACCTTCTTTTTCTCTCCAACAACAGAGATCATGATGATAGGATCTTTCTCTGGATCAGACATACCAGATGGGTTATATGTTTCAATATCAAATGCAGCTCTTGTGATCTTTGGTGGTTTTTCCTGCAATGGCTTTGTTTCTATTGAACCATTCCTCTCATACCATTCCTGCATCTTCATGGGTGGGATATCTTTATCAATCAAAAATCGTTGTATGAATGGTATATCATACTCCCTAATCTGCCCATAGCGCTTTGCTTCCTCCCTGAGCGTCTTCACTTGGCTTGGAGAATGAGCAAATATCTTCAATGTATTTCCAGAGATAAGTTCTATGTGTTTTGCGTTTTTCAGCTTCTCAATCGCTTCTTTTGGCGATTTTGTAATGAGATAGAAGTATGGTTCAAATTTTCTCTCTTTGAGTATCACAACCCCTTTTTCTGTTTTTACATACAAATTTAACACTGTTTCCTTCTCATTTTCATCATAATCTACGTCCAGTAGTACGCCTTTCATAGTAATGCTTTTATAACACACTCTTATAAATTAATTGGGGTGTTTATTTGCCACGCGAGAGAAGACATGTGCCGCCGTCACAACAGAAGGAATCACGACC
Source organism: Candidatus Iainarchaeum sp. (assembly GCA_021162685.1). GTDB lineage: Archaea > B1Sed10-29 > B1Sed10-29 > WALL01 > WALL01 > JAGGYF01. The sequence continues at coordinate 18,258 of JAGGYF010000002.1, forward strand.
AGCCTCTTCCTTATCAAGCACTCTGCAGGCACTTGATGCACAGATAAGGCTTCTTGCTCAGCGGATCAAAGTAATAGAAAACAATCAGCAGGTTGTTGGACAGACACTGGTTAAGCAAAATAAGAAGATAAAAGAATTGGAACAGATGATCGCCTCATCTTCTGGTGGAAAAATTGATCTGTCCTCTGTGAAAGAGGAATTAAAATCAGAACTAGAAAAAGAACTTTCATCCATTGCAGCAGTTGCTCCACCACGTGTTGAAGAAATAGGAGCACCATCAAGTAAAGAGGATATAGAAAATTTGAGGCAGAGGGTTAAGGAACTTGAACAGGCAGTGTCAGAGATAAAGTATGTACTTGAGACAATAAACCCTATGGAGTATGTAACAATAGAAGATGTTGGAGATATCGTAGAGAGAAAGTTGAGGGAAAAACAATCAAAGGGCGCTTAGCGTTGGCCTCAATCTTGCTCTGTACGGCTTTTTACTTTGCTCCTGGATAACAACTTCATTCCCACCAATGCATTGTATCTTCATTGTGGCGTTTTCCAGAATCTCCTTGTCAACGTCAAGTTCGTTTTTTACAGATATGCATATCCCTATGCCATATTCGCTGCTGAGTTTGATCAATGTATTTATCTCCTTGTCAATACGTTCTCCTTTGCCTTTTACTACATCTGGCTCCTCTATGAATATTTCAACCTTTATCTCATGGGATGAGATCTCATGTTTGTAGCTCTCGTAGACTGTTTTTAGCACTGTGTAGATAACACCTTTTACTATATTCTTCTCAAATCCTTTAGCATTAAATATCGCGACCCTGCCCATCTTCTTGAGCCATGGTGCAACAATCTCTTTTGGGTCCATCTTTCCATCAAATAACCTTGGATACAGCATATCCAAAAGTTTGCAGATCCTTACTGCTCTTGCTGCATAGTACTTATTCTCCTTCTCTTTTGTTTGTTCAAGCGCATCTATAAGTTCTTCCATTGTCCCTATGTTTTTTGATTGTAGTATTTTGCCTATCATCTCAATGGCTTTTCCATTTCCAGCAGATGAAATATTACCAAATAGTTCGCCATCAAGCAACGAAAGGTCAATGAACATATCAGCTCCTGGTATGAATCTCCTCACGGGCATGCCAATAGGGTCTACATGCAACCCATACTCTGAAAATTGTGTTGTGTCCGGGTTTGGAGCATCTATTTTATCATACTTGTCAGCTGTGTCAAAAACCACTGTTGATATGCCGTTTAGTATGTTCCCCTCTAGTATAATGCGCATCGCATGTTTTCTTTCCTCTTCATCCCCTATGATCACAGCAAGCAATGTGCTCTGCACAAGTTCCTCAGCAGCTCCACCATCTCTCTTTAGTCCAATTCGTATGTGTTCAGCACTTGATGTAATTACAGTCTTTGGACCAACCTTTCTAACAGTTGTTACAGGTATTGCCAGTGGCTCCCCAAGTATCTCATGTATCTGCTCCACTTTTGCAAATTGCAGGTCTATGAGTTTTATGGGATAGCTCAGGGATGCATGCCTTACCTCAGCACTTTTTTTCTCAAGCTCTGAATATAGGCTCTGTGCCTCATTTATAAGATTTCTTGGTGAGAATACAACATATTTGGGGTCTGTGCTGACAGCAACAAATGTTCCTTTAAATGTTGGGGTGTTTTTCTCAATAACAACAACATTTGCATTTGTCTTAAACGCAAAGTTCGATGGGTTCCCATCAAGTATAAAAAATCTGGTCATAATCATTACTACGCCTTTTATCTCATCCCCCTTTCTATCGTATATCATCATAAGTAGTTTTTTCTCTGGATTTTCGTGATATGTTACCTCCCTTCCAGCCCATACGCCAGAAAATATCTGTTTCCATGGACCATGAGGAAGTTGCAAAATCCTTGCTATCCTATCACCTTTAAATACTCCTTTCCATTAACATTAAAATCGTTGGCATATTAAACCTTTTTGGTGTGTATATGGACGAAGCAATGAAACAGCGCCTTGTTGATGTGGTAAAGGGGATGAACGCAAGAGGCATGTCAAAGAGTGAGATAATGGATAATCTGAGGCAGATGGGCATACCAGATAGCGACATAGACGAGATCATAAAAGAGGCTCAACCAGAGGTCAATATTGCAGAGGTCCATGAGCATGCACTTGAAACAAGGAAGATGATTGAGAAAGGAGAGCATCTCAAACCCGTTGTTGAAACCCTTGGAAAACAGGAGGAGCATTTTGAAAGGCTGCACGCAACTGTTGGAGAGCTACATGAGAAGCACGAGGAGATGAAAGCCAGCATTGAGGAGATTAAAGAGATAAAGAAGGATATTGCTCAGATTGAGGAGGAGCTTGCAGAGATAAAGCCCATGCTCGCAGCCATAAAACGTCTACAAGAGAACCTACTTGACATAAATAAAAAGATGCTCCTCAAATTCGGGTCATAGCTCCTTATGCTCGTTCTTCCATCTCCAGAGGATTCCAATCATAATTATGATAATGCCCACAATAATCATTATGAGCGTGTTTCTATCAATTAGTGCTACTTCCTTCTCCATCTCGTATGCTATGGCATATCTTGTTCCATTCTCCTCTGACACCATTGCCTTAACAACAAATCTCTCGTTTTCAGCACCGCAATTGTACAGTTCGTAGTACTCGTCTCCCTCCTTCTTTACGCAATTATCAAACAGTTTTCTTGGTGCCATAATAGTTATCTCAGAACCTGCTTTCCATGTGTATGTTCTGCATCTGTACCTATCATTTATGCCACTCAGTATTACATCGTTCCTATCAAAGGGCACATAAACAGAGCATTTTTCAAAGGATACATCTGATAGTAGTATGCCATCACCAATACATATCAGATCTTCAAGCCTTCCGAATTCATTTTGAATTCTTGGGCATTGCATAAAAGTATCCATTACTACACGCAGGGTGGCATTTCCTGGCTGGGGACATATTATATGGTCTGTGTATTTTTCGCATCCTGTTTCTGGGTCAATGCTAACAGCAGACACCAGTGATGCAAACAAAAGCATTAACACAAACCATCTCATACCATCACTCTTTTTTCCATGGCTTATCTGTTATTGTTTTTGGAAGGGATTTTTTCAAGTCCTTCCATTTCTCGTCAGGCACAACCTGCCAATAGCTCTTGGTTCCTTTATACCTGTATGGATATAAAAAGCTTCCCAGGCCTATTGGCAACCCTATAAATATGTGCTCAAGCAGACTTGTCCTTCCGTACGCACTGAATGGAAGGATGTTCCTTATGAAATCTGTTGTGTGTCTATTGAATGGAGCCTTTTTTGACCAGAACGCATATTCAACAGCAGCAGCAAATGGGTCAAATCCTGTCCCTCCTCTGAAATGCATGGGAGAACCCTGCATTGCTGCCATATATGTTGTCATATCCTCCTGCTTCCACATATCCTCTGGTGCTTGTATTAGTTTATGCCTTTTCTTTGGTGATGCTTGGGGTACTGCAATTCTGTGTTGTGGTACAGGTAATGATTTTATGTATGCCAAGAGGAGCACAAGCAGCGCGCCAACAACACCTAGGAATATACCAAACTCAAAGTGAAAGAGATAACCAACTAATGCAAGTGCCATCACCATGAGGAAAAGTATGCCTTCCATCTAATCACTATGTAATGTTCTGTACCCTATCTTAGCAAAACTTGCCAGACCCATACCTGCCTTCTCAGCCCAATTCTTTGCGCTCCAGTTCGGCTTTATCCTAATGTCCATTTTGGATGGTATCCTAAATGGTGGGCCCCTTGTGGTTTCAATAATAATCGGTTCAAGAACCTCTGCGCCTTTGACAGTTATGCCCCCTACACTCACTCCTCCCTTTACCTTCTTCTTTGTGCCTCCTGTGAGTATGTTTGCGAATACTGTAACAATGAGCAGGCCAATAGCAAGTGACCTATACCCAGCTAGGTAAACTGCTCCACATATCACCAGCATGATCAGGAACGTATCACTTTCAAACTTCATTTAAACAACTCTCCTTTGGGTTGTGGTGGCTGCCAAGTAAATGCATGATAGAATCCTCTCAATCCTCTACCCATAGCAGTTGCTGCCCACTCAAAATAGTTATTGGCTCTCCAATCTGGTTTAAGTTTTAGCCTGAAATCTGGTGGATATAGGTACGGAGCTTCACCCACATCCTGAACAATTACTGGCGTGAGTATCTCCTCTTTTTCTGGAGCCCCCTGCGGTACAGGCTTCCTGCTTGGCAACCTAACTGATGAGAGTACCATGAGAAAACCAACAATCGCAATGAAAATTGAGAGCCATTGCATATCCAAATACAAGGAGAGGACTAACACTACAAGCATCAGTGCGAATGGCTTTCCTTCTATGATGGGCTTCTCAGCCATTACCTATTCCTCCTCATAAGGTTTATCATACCAATAGTCCCCATTGCAACTGCTGCGAATGCATTCTCAAACCAGTTCTTTGTGTTCCACATTGGATTTACCCTGATTTTCATCAAACTTGGGTATATTGATGGAGGCCCTTCATATCTCCTCCTCACGATTATTGGTCTTATCTTTGGTTTGCCAGCACCACCTGTTGGAACTGCCTTCTCATTCCTTGCACCATACATGTATGCGAATAACAAAAACCCACCGATCACAGCTAACCATAGCATATTCTTGTACAATCCTATGAACACGATCGCAAACAGCAACACAAGGGTGAATATCTCCATTAATACCCTCCCATCAACATGCTTGGTGAGTATGATTCTGGACCTCTGCCTTCTTGTTTTATTATAAACACACCTATGATAATCACGGCAAGCAGGAACCAGAGCAATGGGGCTTTTGCGCCAAACATAGCACCAATAGCCAGCCCAACAATCACAATAACTAAAAGGCCCTTTGACCTAAGCCCCAAGACCAACAATACCATCAATGCTGCTGCAGCCCATGTTACTCCCTGATTTATTGAGATCATTATCATAATCAGGAACACTGCTAATGTGAATATATCCATGTACTGCCTCCTATAGCTTTCCTTCTGACCACAATTTTTCAAATTGGTCAAAGAATGCATATCCGAAGAAGAATATCACAACAAACACCAATACTATAAAGTGCTGGTATATGGTGAGGTAAACAATGATTATAGCCAAAAGGATACCTACCTTCCTGCTACCTGTTGTTCCTATCCCCCACTGTACCAAATACACAAAAACAAACAATATAGCAGCCAGTTGCAGGTCAGTCCACAGGTCTCCCATTACCTCACCATTAATATTTTTTGCATATGTATTTATAAGGTTATTGCCCAATTGGCTTCATTGGGAATAGCATGCTCATCCAAATCACTATGTCAAGGATACCCAATACCAGCAGGAAATACAACACATATAGTCCTACTGTAAATTGTGGCAATAGGAAAACAAAGATATATATGAGAATTGCTGATATTGCCAGACTTAATGTTCCAGGACCAATGGTATTTCTCACCCAATTAAGTATTACAATAGATGCAGCGATCTGAAACAAAAGCATAAGCTCTGGGCTCACTGTGATTGCAAGCATGGGAATGCCCATTGCCAGCAAAATAACAACAACAAGAAATATTAGCGCAGGCCCTATTGGAACGGAAGGTAGAAGGAACCATGGAAACAATCCCTTTTTCATGCTCAAACACCTGGTGGCCTAACGTTTTGCATGTCCTGCATACCATCTGCTTCAGCAAATGCACCTGGGAATAGATGTGATTTCGCAAATATGAATGTTACGATTAGCCCCAATGCACCATACATTGCAGCTAGGTAAACAATTGCCAATGGCCCAAATATTGGCCAGAACGGAAATAATATCAGATAACCAACAAATAAGAGCACAATAGTAGCAATCAAACCAGAGCCCAAACGATTTCTTACCCATCCAACCAAAAACAAGAGCACAACAATCTTCAGTCCAATCATTATGTATCGACACTGTGGAACAAGCCCACAGAGCCCTCCGAACACATTGGATATATTCTGCATCATCTCAAGGATAAAGCCCATATTAAAAAAGAGGGCGCGTGAATATAAAAAGCTTAGCATCACGCGAAAATGAATCCAATGGATAAGTATATATACTAGTTCTTGCAGAATATTTTCATGCCAAAAAAAGCGCCTACTGCCCATGAGGTCATAAAGGAATTCGGAAAGCAATTTGGGGTTAATTACTATTCAAAAGCCGGTATCCCAAAAAAGAGGTACTGGGGAGAGAAAGGGAAGATACAGTTCATAAGAGATATACGGAAGGCCGTTGATCTAAAGCACCAGGAACTTGCGACAAAGAGGGAGGAATTACTGAAGACAAAGTGGGCTATAGAAGAAGCAATCAAAAAGGAACTGACAAGACTAAAAGAGAAGGGATTGCTTGATAAAGAAGCCGTCAATAAAATTCTAAAAGGCGAGATAACACCAGAGACCCTCGAAGGGTTCCAAACCCTCTCCGAGTTTGATACGCTACTTGAGATGAAGGAGGATTTGCAGAATCATCTCTCTGAAATGGAGGATGTGAAAAGAGAATGGGAAGACTTCAAGCCAAGGTTACATTTCGCTCGCGCGATTTACAGTATTGCTCGGAAATCAGAGTGGTTGGCCAGTGCAGAAGAACTTAGGCTAAAGGCAGCTATACTGGAGACCAAAGTGAGAGGTCAACGCGCACGAAAGAAAAGGAGACTAAGCGAACTTCTTACAGAGATTTATCATTATGGTGGAACAACCCCTGAGGTTCCAGACATCAAAGGGAAAGAGAGAAGAGAGTTAATGAAGGAGTTAGATGAAGCACTCGGCGAAGAGTCAGACCCAGAAAAAGTGATGGAGTCTTTCCTACAAGTGTGGAAAGAAAGAGAGAAAGCCAGAGAACGAGTGTAACCTACTAGCATTCCATTATTAAAACCATACTATAATCATCCAGCATTTTCACAGTTTCTGTTATTGTTTTGCATCCCTTCTTTTTTGCGACCCCCTTTGGTATGCTCTTCAATCTTTTTTGTTTCAAACAAATTATACTTCTTCTAACAACCACTTCCACAACGGCACGAATCGTATCTTCTTTCCCTTGATTGTTTCTTCTTTTTCTTTGTCTGCTGTTATCACCAAGCCCTGTTTCAGCTTGGTTGCTTCAAGCGCTTCCAGAAGACCTCTAATCTCCCTGTTTTCGGTTCTCTCATTTAGTTCAGCGCAGACCTGGATTGCCCCAACTGGCTTGTTTCTTTCCATGATTACAAAGTCACACTCGTTGTTATCTTTCCAGTAATAAACCTCTTTCCCCCTCCGCTTCAATTCTACCAGCACAATGTTTTCGTAGAAGTGGCCAATGTTTTTTGAGAACTGGAACGCAACAGCAGTAGCAAACCCGTTGTCAGACAAGTAAGCTTTTTTGGGATTCACTAATTGCTCCTTGAGCGAAAAAGAAAACTTGGGCACCAAAAAAACATAAAAAACGTCCTCCAAATAGCCTAAATACTCCAAGATAGTGTTCTTGCTTATTTTTAGATCCCTGGAGCTGAGCAACTTGTAATATGCATGCGCTGAAAACAGCCTTCCAAAGTTTGTTGTGAGGTAATGCATCAGGTCTTTGATTATTCTGGTGTTTCTGATCCTGTATCTCTCCACCAAATCCTTGTAAAACAGCACGTCAAAATACTCCTGGAGCATTCGTATTTTGATATCTTCTTTTTTGTTCACAGTCTCTGGGAAGCCACCGAACCTCAAGTACTCGTTGAAAAGCTTTTTTACTTTGAACCTCCCTTTTCCATACTCTATGTTCTTTTTCAGCTCTATTCCGTGCGCAGTCAAAAACTCTTTGAAAGAAAAAGGGAAAATCCTATAAGTCAGGATTCTCCCCCTTAACTGCGTTGCTATTTCTTTACTCATCAATTTTGAAGAAGACCTGTCAAGCACAGCTCTACGTTTTCTGACTCATGGACTCTCCTTACAAACTTTTGCCACAAAGGAACCTCTTGAATCTCATCAAAGAAAACGTAAATCTTTTTGCCTTTGTTTTCGGGATACAATTCATAATAAGCCTCGGATATTTTGTCTAGGTCCTCTTTTTTAATCGGCCAGAGCCTCTCATCCTCAAAATTAATGTAAAGGATTTTGTCAGCAAGGCCTCTGGAGCAGAGGTCATTTATCGTCTGGTACAAAAAATAGGTCTTGCCCGCGCGCCTAGGGCCTACAATAACATTAATCTTTCCGACAAAGTCAAGTTCTAAATCCCTCCTGACAAGCTCTACCTCTCTCTCCTGCGCTTCTACTATCAGCTTCTTGAGGACCTCCTTTTCCATGTCCTTGTATACAGGGATACTTATACATAATTCTTTCCCTCTATGGATGGTCAATCAATCGCCAGGTTCCCCGGCGTTTTCCTTCGGAAACTCGCCAGGTACTCAAACATCCATAAATAGTTTGGTGTGGAATTCACTAGCCTGCTTAGGGAGTATCAATGCAGGTAGAACTCTTTGGGTGTGGGTACCCTTTCTCGCCCGTGCTTGCAGATGTTTATGAGGCTATCTTCCACCATCTTGAAGAGCTCCTTGTGAAGCATTGTTGCCTAGCCTGCTTTTTCGGCGCGGTCAGCGAACTCCTCCATTTTGTCATAACATTCCTTGAGCAATTTGTCTCTTCTGTGGCAGCGCCTGACGCTGCACTACATGGCGAACTGGATAGGGTTTGGACATATGGTGTTTTTATGGTCCTTTACATTAAAAATGGTGAGGGATTCAAATGGGTAAGAAGACAATAATTTTCGATGTTGTGTATCTTGGTCAGTGCGGCTGTGGCTACGGCAGAAAGATTACTAGAAAGATTGAAGTTAAGGAAAGCCAAACACTTGACGACTTACATGACGCGATAATCAACAAATCATTTAAGTGGACGGATATCCACCTGTACTCGTTTTTCATGGATGGAAAAGCATGGAGTGACAATAGAGATATGGAATACACCAGACTGGTTCCAGAAGAGAACCTTGAGTACGATTCAAGAACAGCAGACGTGTGCATTAGGGAGTTGAATCTTAGGCAAAGACAAAAGTTTTTTTATATCTATGACTTTGGTGACGACCACCAGTTTAGGATAAAAGTTGCTGGGTTCGGTAAAGTGCAAAAAGGAAAAGAATACCCTTTGATTCTTGAAGAAGAAGGTGAAGCTCCAGAGCAATATCCTCCACCCGGGGAGTAGGTAACACAATAAGTTGGGAGTGACCTGCTCGTACGGCTACAGAGCCTGCGCCCCCAGAATAGGACACACAGGTCGTTTCCTCGGAAATTTGCGGAAATGATAAGCTTTATTTTTTAAGCAGTTTTTCTACTAATTCTATGAAATCTTCTGCAAACTCCACGAGGTTCCTGGCTTCTTTGATTGTTGGGAAATAATCTCCACTGTACATGACTTTATGTCTTCTTATTCTATACTGGTCCAGTAAATGAATGTAAGATGAATCTATGCTGGGGTATTTTACTTCAAGGTATCTAGCAACGCAAGCATGACTTTTTTCTATATACCCATCCCTGAAAAGCACTGCCCTAGCAGCATCAAACATTGCAGCATAGCCGCCGATTATAGCATTATTTGGCCTGTTGTCCTTGACGTCTCCCTTAGCTTCTTCAAGCAAAGCCCTTGCCTTATTCAGCTGTTCCTCTGCTTGTCTTGGAGAAGGTGCAATTCTCTTTATTAGGCCTTCCTCTTCGCATTCCTTTAATGAAATCAAAGCGATTCACCCCAAATCGTTATAGAGTTAAACAATGAGTAGTATAACGACTCTACGTTTTTTCTTAGGTGCTCCATCCTCTCTGGAGTTGCTACTAGGACTTCAACTGAAACTTCCATCCTCTTGCTGAGTTCTTTATTTATTTTAGCAAGATCTAAATCACTCAAGTCTTTATCAATTTTAATCCACAAGTCCAAATCAGAACCTTTTCTGTTGGTTCCATTAGCCCAACTTCCGTAAACTCCAACGCCTCGCACTCTTGGAAACTTTTTTCTAATTCGTTTGATAATTTGGGATTTCTTTATCTTACTCAAGTTTTTGACAACTCTCAGTGATCTTGTTATTGCGTTATCAACTAACTTCTTGTTCTTGAACAATCCCTCTTTTTTGAGAATCCCTAAATAGTGGTGTACCTGGCTCGGGCTTACCCCTAGTTTCCTGGCAAGAGCGTTCATGTTTATTTCTTCATTTGGATTATCCAGGAGATAGTCCAAAATCAACTCCCTTTCTTTCGTGGAGAACAAAGGCTGCATATTCATATAACATGAATATGCTATTCATACTATATAAATGTTTTGTTCATATAACATAAATTCTGGCGCATTGCATAAAGCAAATAAACAATAATCCCGCAGGAGTAATCACCCCATCTCTTCAAAAGTTTCCTAACTGTTTTAGGGTCTTGTCTTTTGCCGTCAAAATAGTACATTGAAACAGCGTTTCTCACCCCTAAGTCATCAGCAGGCACATAGTCTGGTCTGTTCATGCCGGCAGCTAGAACGAGCTCAGCGGTCCATCTTCCTATGCCCCTGAACTTTGTAAGTGCTTCGACAACTTCCTGTGACTCCATTTTCCACAAAGCTTCAGGATCGAACTCATTGCTTGCAACCGCTCTAGAAAAATCTTTAATATATTCTGCTTTTCTTGTACTAAGTTTGCATGACTTCAATTGTTTTATGGATGTAGTTGCTAGTCTTTGAGGTGTAGGAAACGCCCAATAGGTTTCCCATTCTAAGTCTATTCTCTCACCGAAACTTTTAACAAGCAGGGAGGTCATATGGGCAGCGACTTGCAGTGAGATCTGTTGTTGGACAATCGCATTAACAATTACCTCAAACAAGTTAGAGCTCATTGCAGGCACTCGGAAACCATAAAACCTCTGCGCTATCTTCTTTAATTTGGGATCTCTGCCCATAAACTCATACAAGCTGTTTAGGTCATAATCTAGGTTAAAGAAGTGTGCGAGCTCTTTCTTCAGACGAGTTTTAGGAGCAGAGTTAGACGTTGTAACGCACAACTTTGGCTTTTCAATTGTTCCTATACTCTCAACGCGGACAGGATAAATTACGCCATTAAACCTGAACGCTTGCATGAATTGCTTGTTCCTCCATACGTAGGGCATTGGCGCATAATTTTCTTTAGCAATGAATTGCATGCTTACCTCAAAACTGTATGGGGCTTTTGGTTGCATGAAGAAGTTCATCCTGATCACTTACTCTCCATTCTTTTTCATTTTAGATGTAATGCTCTTCAATGTTTCTTGCTTCGAACACAAGCTTCCTCACCTCTTCAACAAACAGCTTTGCCTCGTTTTGGGCTTTGGTTGCCTGCTGGGAGCGTATTTCACCCAAGCCATACTGTGCTTTGATTCTTTCAATCCACACATCCTCAAGAGTGTCAGACAATGCCTTGCTCATTTTCTTTGCTTTCTCCAGATAGCTTACAAATTCTTTCTCAACCACTCCTTTCTTCACGTAAAAAGCATTGAAAGCAGAGATAGCGCATTCGTGAGGCCTTGCCTCTAAGCCAAGCAACCACAGTGAAGCCATTGTCGCGTGGTACATTGCGTAATAACTACAGATTATCATCCAATCAGATTTCTTGTTCTCAAGCATCAAGTCAGTTACCCCAAGATTGTATTCAGCCTTAGCTATGTGGCCCTGTGCTTTTTCAAGGTTTGGTTTTACTTTGATTAATCTTGGAGGCGTTTCTTTTGTTCCCTTGAAACATCTAGTTAGTGTATTCATAATGGCTCACCGTATTTCAATACATAATGCCAGAGCTCTTCTTCCCCATATAAGATTATTCTGTCCTGCCATATGGTCGCGTAAACAGGCTCTCGCTTCCATCTGCTCTCAACGTCTTTTGTTGTCACCACGTGAAATTCCAGCTTGGTATGATAAAGAGATTTGATTGACTTGCAAAGCTTTTCTACTTCTTTTTGGTTTTTATCAACAACGACCAAGATGTCTAGGTCACTGCTTTCCCTTGAGTGTTTTCTTGCTGCTGAACCAAACAACAGAATAAGGCATATGTCTTCTCTTGCGCTTTCCAAAAGCTTTTCCCTCACCCCAACCAGAATAGGAGCAATCTTTCTGTTTTTTCGCAAGAAGTCCAGTTGCCTGTCAACTTCCATTAAGCCGAAGACTTTTACAGTGAGGGGATTGTTTTTGTTTATCCTAAACAGTTTTGTCCTCCCAACTTCTCTTGAAACCAGGATTTTTTCCTTTTCCAATGCATTCAGGTAACTGACTGCCCGCTCGTGCGAAATCCCTAATTCTCTTTCTATCCTTCTCCCGTGCTTTTCTTCTGACGGCTCTGTGAAGAATGCTTCCAATGCCTTGGATTCTGGTCTCAACAACATGGGCATATTATAACAGAGCTGGCATTTATTGGTTTGCTTTTTCAACCACATGGTTGGTTATACAAACCATAGAATTGGGGGCTCTGCATTTGAAACTAGTAAGCCACAGAAGGAACAAGTCGCACAGTTTTAGGACACTGCCTTTGTCATTTTTTCTCCTTGATTTGTTTGTAGGTTATTGGTGAATGAACAACCATTACTTACGTGTCTTGTCAGGTTTGCTGAGAATCTTTAGAAATGACTTCTGCCAGTCTCTGAATGCTTTTAGGTCCATATCCAAAAACTTTATGTCCTTCGCACTAAACTCCTTTATCACTCTTTTGAGTTCAGACAAATAGTTTCTGATGCCATACTCCTCCAATAGTTTTTTGTATTTCCCTATATCAATATCTGCGTATATCAACAGTGTTAGGATGTCTATTGCATCTTTCTTTCCTTTTATGCTATACCTTCGTTTTATCTCAGCCCCCTGTTTTAGTATGAGAAGCTGTTCTGGTGATGCAGTTTTGATACCTTGCACCCTAACAGCCCTAATCTTTTCAAGCGGAATAGCAAGTTGAGAGTAAAACGGAACATATATGTCAATATCAAATTTATCAAACCTTATCTCGTATTTTTTCAATCTATCATTCTTAATCATTGTAAAATCCTGCTTCAACTGTTCCAATGTCTTAAAATCAACTACAATATCTATATCCTTAGATTTGTGCTTCCCTGTCCACAAGAATATTGCCCACCCACCTATAAGTATGAAATCATACAGCTTAGATATCTCTTGTAACTTTTTCCAGCTCGCTTTTGTAAGTTGTTCATTCCAGTATTCTGTCACGTAATCTCCTCACAAATTCCTTTGCATACCACTCTCTCATGTTCCATAGGTCCGCGAATATCAGGGGGTCTGTTACCTCAAATTCTTTTCTCAACACAAATAGGTTTGATGGCCCTCTTCTCTCTGGGAACCTTCTCTTTATCTCTTCCAATGACTCCTCATCTGCGTATACATACACCTCTGAATAATCAGCAGGTACATCCCTGTACTTGAATTTATAGGCAGTATATCCTGTGAATTCAACACCCGCTGGCATACTCTTTTCTATCTCTGCTACTGGCATGTTGACTCTGGTTTTGTATATAACATCCTTGTATAGGTTCCTCTTATTCGCAACATACATCAATATCTTTTCAGCATCTATTACTCTAACACCCCTCTTTGTTACCTCAATAGCCCCCATGCTTTCAAGTGTTTTTACCGTATTGTTCACAGTACTCAAAGAAACCTTTAGCATTTCTGCAATCCTCTTCTGTGTTATTTCTCTCATTTTGAGCAATAGAATTCCGATGGCTACAGCCTTCTTCATGTTTCGTTTTTTAAATTCAATATTTATAAATCTTTCGCTTTTTTAGAAAATCAGCATTCCATTGTCAAAACCATACTATAATCATCCAGTATCTTCACACTCTCTGTTATTGTTTTGCATCCCTTCTTTTTTGCGATAACAGTTACTTCCTCCCCCTTTGGTATCTCAAACGTGGCTCTACTATTACTTGTCATCTTTGTTATGCTCTCTCCATTCCATTCTGCTGTTACTCTGATATCATCTGCACCTTTCACATTTACTATAAGTGTGAACCTCTGCACAGGCAGCATCATATACACTGCAAGAGCCAAGAGGATAACTAATATACCCAATGTAATGCTCTTCACAGGTACTCCCTTTTCTTCAAGCTCCTCTTTTTTATCCAATACCCAGTATACAGGTATCCCTTTTTCATCTAGTGCATCCATCAGATCCCAGATATCCATATCACTCACGCAAACAAAAGATATGCAGCAATCAATGCAACCACAGCCAATAGGACTCTGTTTTTTGTGTAGTACCTAGCCACAACAAGCAGCAACCCTAGTATAATAAATATCTTGAGGAGGATAGCCAACTCCCCACACTGCGGACATGCTACTTCAACAACATTGTGGAGGGGGTTTGGGAGGTTCATGTTGGACAACAGCATGTTCTTCTACTATGTTACTTGTCCTGCTCCTCCTGTTTGGATGATCCATTTTCCACTGCTACATACATATTTCCCACATTGTTTGCCATTGTTATAACTATTACAATACGCCACTGCACCTTTTCCTTCTGTTCCGTATCCATAGTCAACACAGCACTTGGTTGGGTCTCCACTGACTAACTCCCCAACATTTGTACATGTCTCAGCAGGTAGAGGATAACAGCAATAAGGTTTGTCACCACTGCAATCACCCGCAACATCCTTTTCGCACTCGTCTTTGTATTTTACTATTATTCCATTTATTGTTGACACCTTTCCTTCCCAATCTGTTGTATCTATATCCCTACATTCATGGTAAACAAATCCATCTGGTTGTAGTATAGCTTTCTTCTCTTCGGCGTATTCCTCACATGTTTGTTTCGTCCCACTTGTCCCTTGATACACCACTTCATCAGAGAAATCACCACAACCTACATTGTTGCATGCCTTCACTTTATAGGTATACGTTTTTGCTGGATCACTGAATATATCAACTGACCTAGCAGTACCTGTTGATGCTACTTGGCCGAAGTTATTGTTCCCATCCTTATCTGGTTTTCTATACACTTTATAATCAAAAGCACAGTCCACAGGACCCCATGTTAAAACAACGCGTTCTTCTCCCTGCGAATCCTTCTCTACGGAGAAGCTTATGCTCCCTACCTTCTTTGGTACACTTTCACATTGCGACCCTCCTGATCCTCCTCTTTGCTGTCCTCCCTGTCCTTGCGGTTCGTACCTACACACAAACACATCCTTTTTGCTTGCTGTTTTTTTCGGT
The DNA here is from genome assembly GCA_021162685.1 of Candidatus Iainarchaeum sp. Taxonomy (GTDB): domain Archaea; phylum B1Sed10-29; class B1Sed10-29; order WALL01; family WALL01; genus JAGGYF01. The sequence continues at coordinate 33,476 of JAGGYF010000002.1, forward strand.
ACTCTCTCTTCTAGGCTCTTCTGTTTTATCTGTCCTGGTCCATCTGTTAACCTTATATATGCCTCTTGTCCATCGTGTATATGATCTTTCCAATAGCGTACAAACCCTCTCTGTGGATTTGTTCTTGTTCCCTCCTTCGCTTGTATAATAGCACTATCATCGTATGAAGAATATCCAGCATCTACACCCCACATCCAGCAATCGCTACAGTACCCTGTACTTGGATTATCATGCTTTGTCCTGTCAAATGCAACATACCAGTTATTTCTTGTGTACGCTCCTGTATCATAGAATCTAAATTTGTTCTCACCGGTTACTAACCAGTCCTTTGGTATATCAAATGATACCCATCTTGGCGTTCTATCGTAGCCAAATACTGTACACCAGTGGAATGTTATATTTTGATCTGGGTTATCATTCACGACGAGATAATTCACATCCTCATAAGGTGCTCTTCCCTTATCTTCTATCTTTCCTTTATTTTTTATAACTTGATTTATGTCCTCAGTGGAATAATAGTCAATACCGCTCACATTTAACTCACATACGCTATTGTCAGGGCAAATTCCTCCACTACTTTTACTTTTACAGCAACCTTTTGCATTAGCATAAGATTTACCCATCCACTTCCAATGTTTCATATCCTTATAACAACGGAATCTTCCACTTATTACTGGCTCTCCCTGTACACATTTCCCATAAACCCAAAGCGCCGCACTGTCTCCTGTTATCTTATCCGTGTCTACATACAACCATTTGTTCAGTCCATCGTTTAAGTCATTTCCACCAAGCCATCTGGGGGTGGCAAGATCCTTCGGGTTATCATTCATAAATATGTTCGCATACAGCGGAGAGCATTTAATTCCTTGTACACCACTGCCCATTAGAACAGCATGTGTGGCAGTATATGGTACTGCTCCGGTAAGTTCGAGTGTTTTCTCCTGGTTTGCATCAATCCATCCAGTTGAGACTGCATATAACATCTGGCCTTTGTTTGTTACGTTCTCGCAGCTTCCTTCTCCAGTATAGAATGCAATTACTCCTCTTCCTCCACTGGCTCCACCATTCTTTATCTTTAAGCTTACATCCAGAAGTTCTGAATGGCCTTTTACAGAAGCCTGCTCTATGTCAAGGTCAGCCATTGTTGTTGCATAGATCATCTTGTCATTTGGGTCACTCTTCATGCCATCATTGTCTATAACAGTAAGCTCTGCTTTAAATGTGCCTCTACTAGGAATGGTGTATTGCGTTTGTTCTGATTCGCTTTCTGTGGTTGTAACTTCTGTATCCAGGTCAATGTAGTCAATGAAGATCGTGTTGTTTGTTGTTATTCCAATGTGGTGTTCCCCGTCTGCAAGTGCAACAGGCAACTTACCAAATTCTATGGTTTGCCACTCGTTACTTTTTGTCACAGTCTTATTTGCAACTTCTTGCCCATCAACATTCACTTTGAGTAATGTTGGTCCTGATAATTCTTTTACCTTCATTGACATAGATGGTTTGGGGTTGCCAGTAGTTATTATCTTATAAGTAACACCTATGGTTCCAATCATAGTAACTTCATCAAAGTATACACTTCCAGTTACTGGATTATGTGTGTCAGTTTGCTCACCCCAATCTGGAGAACCTCCTTCTAAGGTATCATCAAAGATTATACTGCGGAACTTCAGTGGCCTTTCAACTATTCCATCTCCTCCCCAGTGTCCAGCATTTCCTCCACCTGGATTTGTCCCATCAAGTGGGAACTCGACCCACTTCCAACCAGTCCAATCAATTTTTAGTGATGGCTGCCATATCTCTCCATTGGCATCTACATATCTAATCCTGAGCATGTTATCTTTATGATCTGCTTTAAACCAGAAACCAATTCTAGTTGCAGCATCAGGGATAGGTGTGCTCAATGTATCTACTATCTCAAGGAATTCATTTGCTTTGTGGCTAAACTCATAATCTGTTTTGAACACGTATCTTCCTTGTATTGATCCTGATTGTACAGCATCAGAGCTAACAGTTGTGCTTGTACATCCTGTGTTACCAGAATTACAATCTATCTCATATGTTCTCCAGCCATCGGTGTTACCATCCTCAAAGTCATCTATCAAAGCATTACTTGAAAGTCTTATTTTGAGTTTTCCGCTTGCTGCATTGTCTCCAATTATCTTCGCACTTCCTCTCACATCATACTCCTCTGCCTCAATTCTTGTTGTCTGTGATATATTCCATATATACTTTGTTATGGTTCCATCTGGGTCATAGCTATCTGAGGCATCCAATGTTACTGTTTGTCCTGCTTGTGTTACTAGGTCTAGGCCAGCATCTGCAACAGGCTTTACGCCAACTGTTTCAGTAGTTATGTTGAATACTTGTTCTTTGTTTTCGGAGATATCTGTACTGTTATTATATGTCCAGTATCTTACCAATTCTGAAGCCAACGCTTGTCTGTACACATTAAGCTCTTCTGGATGGACATTGTAATACCTATCAGTGTAAACCAATCCAATCTCTATATCCACGCCAATTGCACCAGGTCCTTTTTTTAGTGTGTAGTAACCGAATACTCCTTTACTCTTATCAATGGAATCCGTTATGTAGTTGTATTTATCTGCAACCAACTCCTCTATGTAGTAATCCCTGTATTTTATACCAAAGCCTCTCTCGTCATAGTTCTGTGACCCATCTGAAACAATATCTTCAGAATAGCCAAAGATATCCCTTGAATCCACATTTATGAATCCTTTTACTTTGGCTGCATCTATTGCATTTATGAATGGTGTTATGTCATATCCTTCATCCTGTTTGAATGCATAGTAGTTCACGTAATCTCCAAGTTCTGCTCTCATGTCCTTGTCAAGGTTCATTGCACCTATGACAAATGAGTAATTGCCTTCATCGCACCATGAAAGACATCTATTTGTGGATGACACACTTAGGACACGTTTATCTGTAGGCGATCTCCTCAGAACGTCTCTATCTGTAGATGGCTTTATTGGAAGAATTACTGGAGCACTTCCGTCTGCAAGTGATATACTCCTGTCTGTAGATGGCTCTATTACAACATCTTCATTGTTTGGCTCAAATTTGACTGTTACAATACCACAACCAATGTCCGTTCCTCTTACCCATAGCTCTTTGTTGGCAGTGTTTTCAAACTCTCCTATTGGGTATATAGCGGAGAAGCCTGCGAATCCAAGTTCTTGTCTGATCTTTTCCATTGTTGTCGCTGTTATCTTCTCGTTTCCTACTGCATATCTATACTCTGTGTTTGGACCTGCGTTCAGTGCATCCTTCAACACTGCCATTGTGAATTGCTCTGCGTCGCATACCCTTACAACACCGTCTTCAATAGAGCATGGTGCTTCTACTCCTCTATCTATGTCTTCAGGGGCATTTCTGTATCTGTATACCTCATATTCACCAGGCGTAGTGACTTTCTCAGCAGCACCTGGGCAATCCAGCTCAAAGAAGAATGCCCTTCTGAACTCTGGGCTTGTGAAGTCAAACCATAGTGATGGTTTATAGTATCCAGAGCATTTCTCCATATCTGGTGCTCCCTTTATTACAATTTCTGCGTATGGTGCAGAACTAACATCTGCTGGTTTTCCTGGGATCTCCCATTCTGTTGCTCCTTCCTCTATTGGAATCTCTCTCCCGAATTCATTGTATATTGCTTTAACATTGATGTCAATGCCATAGTTCCTTACAACCCAGGATGGCGAGAAGTACGGCTTTTCAAATGTTACTGGCTCTGGCCAGTAGTTGTAAACCTTTATTGTCTGATTCATTTGTGGGTGCTCTTCATTCCCGTAAGCTTCTGTGAAGTTCCATGTAACTGGTTCTGTTATACCATCAAATAGTATGCCGCCCACACTGAAGTTCCTTGTAAATGGTCCAAACTCATATCCTATTGCCTTTACTGTTATTGTTCCTGGCTTCAATGCTCCTCCCTCTTTTGTCGGCAGCACAAACTCAAAGTATGGCTGTTCTGCAAAGTTCTTCAGCCACATCTCGCATGACTCATTGGTGCATGTTGACACATATCCTGCTGGTATGTCATCAGAATCAAAGTTCAGTGCATCTCCTGAGATGTATACAACATTATTCCTTCCCTTCTCGTCATGCACTGCTCCGTACCCCATTACTTGACCAGTTGGATGGTCTGCATCCCTCTTTATAATGGACAATACCAGTACCTTAGTTGTTGTATCCAATGCCTCATTGCCTTCGCTGTCAAATCCTTGTAGTATCATATCATAGTCAACCCAGCCGTGCTTGAATGTTCCACCCTCCCATGTGGTTGTTGGTTCATCTTCTCCGTAGTCCCACATGTATGCTTCCATTGTGCTTGTCTGCTTTGTAAAGTCACTATCTCCTGTAACAAATATGCCTTTTCCAACAGCTGCTACCCATTTCTTTCCATTGGCAGGTATTGTCAGGGCATTCCAGCGCGCTCGGACCATTGTTGGTTCATCGTTTCTCGGAACAGCAGCCAGTGCTTCAGCAGCTTTCATTGGGTCATTTTCTACAAGTTCTCTAATGTTAGTGGCGTTTTTGAGTTTTCCAAAGTGCGGTCCACTTTCTGATGTATATCCAAGCATCTCAGCAGTTATTGGTGTGTATTCCTCTCCTGCGTATCCTGTTTCCTCCTCCTCTTGTGGAACAATTTCAAATGTTGCACTCTTACAGTTTGCATGGGAACCGACATCTTGAATAAATCTATTTGGTATCCTTGAAATAGAGCTTGTGTAGTTGAATAGAGCACATACCCATACTGTTTTTGTACCTGCGCCCAATTTATTTACTGAATAGTTTAATGTTCCGAAATCTGTTGTTCTTACAGCAGAGTCCTTATCAATCTTCGCCATACCCAGCCATTGTGGTGGTCCATAAGGAGCACCTTGTTCATCAAGCACTATTGAGTAAACAGAGACGTTCTGTTTTGTATACTTCTCTGTGTTGTAGTTCTTTATTACTGCCTCAATGCTTACGGTGTCGCCTATACCATATGTAAATGTATCTGTTTGCTCCCCTTTACTGTTTCTCAGTGTTATGCTGTCAACACCAATGTCTATTATATCAGAGATCCATTCGCAGTCTGGGTCCATTCTACATAGTCTCTCATCTGTTTGTGATTTACAGTCGCCCGCGATGTCTGGGAAACATGCCCTTGTTGTAGTAAATCCTGGAACAATTGCCCATTCACATCCTTCTACAGATTCGCATACCTGTTCGTTGGCATTTCCTCCAGAACAATCAGGTCCATTACAGTCGCCAGGACAGTTAAAGTGGTCTTCTCCTGCACTTGGTTCGCAGGTGCCATTGTAGTTACATACACATTCCCCTAGGATCCTACTCTGGCCTGCTCCACATAGTGATTCATCAAATTCCATACATGGATTACTCAAACCAGTATGCCAGTTCTCTCCCAGGCTTGATAAACAAGAGTTATCTCCGAACCCACAATCCTTGTAACAGTTGTCTATTGTTTCTCCTGCTGAAGCATTACAGCAGTAGTCTCCACATGTACAATCATATGTGTTCTGTATGCTTCCGTTCTCATCTCTGTACATACATCCAAACCATGACTCTCCTGCATCACATACTCCATCGCCATTACATGGAGAACAATCCTGTGGGCATGTTGAATAGTTCTCTGGTGGGTTGCCATTTGGCTCACATAATCCATTTCCGCATGTACAATTGTCTGTAACATTTCCTGTTACCACTCCAGCAGTTTCATCTATGTATGTACATGCTGTATAGCTCTCTCCAGCCCACCACTCGCATGTACCGTTTTTATCACACGTTCCAGCACAATCCTGTGGACACGATGTATAGTTCTCACCTATTGTCCCCTGACAGATGCCATTCCCACAACCACAATCTGATGGACAGGTTGTTGCATTTTCAGTTGCAGGGTCACATACTCCATCTCCACAATAGCAGTCTGTTGTGCCTGCTTCTGTTGCTAGGTCACATATCCCATCTCCAAGATGACAATCATTTGGACACCAGCGTTTATCTTCACCAGGGTCGCAGACACCGTCATTATCGCATGGACAATCTGATGGACAGTTGTTCGCATCCTCATCTGCCCATCTGTCATTTGTTTCACAGATACCATTGTAGTTGCATGGTTGGACAAGTTCAGAACAATCGCTTACTGGGCAGTCCTGGCATGAACCCTCTGCTTTTTCAACTGCTTCTATGTTCAAAATAATACTCTTGCAATCCATGTCATTTGTTCCCTCTACGTTATCATCAATGATTGTCGCTCCGCTGAAATTTAGATGCCCATTGCTCCAGAGGTAATAGTTGGCACATACAGTTAACTCAACATATCCAATGTTTGTATTGTTCAAAACCAAGCCAACAACTGTGCTTTCGCCTGGATTTAATGGTGGTAGGTAATCCCATTCATCTGGGAAACTGACCAAGGAGGTAGGTATTGCAGTTATCGTCACTATTGGTTCAAGTTCATTTTTTCCATCACTATCATAGTCAAGGATTGGCACAGTTTCTGTTCCAGCATTTCTCACGGTTGCGTTTACATATATTGTGTCACCTTCGTGAGGTGTCATAGGCGATACAGTAATCTGCGTAATTTGTATATTTGGCAATGCGACAACATGCGCTATCTGGTAATCTGAATAGTTGAGAGACTGGTTCTTTTCCTCATCATTGAGAGACTGGTTCTTTTCCTCATCATACAATCTAACAGCAACCTCAATCCTGTATTCGCCTGTTTCTTCAGGTATCCAAGAGAATGCAAATCTGTGGTTTGCAATGGTGAAATCTCCCTTATAGTATGCATTTGCATTTATATCATACATCTCACTTGTTTCATTATACTTCCATATCTGCATCTCATAATCATCTGGAGATGCATCATCGTCCAGCATAATGCTTCCAGATACAATGCCCTGCTTCTGAACTGTGAATGTGTTTGCAGAATCAATCTCAACAGGTAGTGTCAACTCATAGAATTTTGCCCATGGCTGCTCAACTGCATGCTCGTCAACTAGTGCAAAGTTTATCTGCTTATCAAAATCATTGTTGTTCTCAAACTCAACAACTGTCGCAAACCTTCTTCCCTTTATCTCTCCCTGCTCTGGCACTGTGATACTTGGTACAGTGTACTTTGTATGGTCAAAGTATCTTCCCTCTTCAAACATGTATGATGCAGTATAAACCCTTCCCAAAACATTTGATATTGGTGTCTGTTGCGATTCTGGGATCTCCAGTACTGTGTACGGCAACACAAATCCAGACTGGTCATTAAACAATACCAGCCAGTCATTGTATTCTGGCCTCAATGTTGTTGTTGGTTCTCCCTCTTTGTAAACCTTCATCTTTACTGCTAGTTGTAATTCGTCATCTGCTTCAAGTTTATAGAAATTAGCAAGTTTTGGATTATCTGCTACAGGATCTATCCTCGTAGTATCTGCTATGCTCTCTGGTTCTTCTATCTTTTGCACGCTTCCATCTGTTCTGACAATTGCACCAGAGTATGTAATTGGATACGAGTATCCCTTTGATGATGTTATCTCAATTCCATATGAGCTGGCATCTCTCTTTGCCTTTGCCCTTATCTGTAGGTAGAATGTGCTTCCATCTGCAAATGTCCCACCATCAACCACATGCTGTCCTGCTTTGTCTGTTGAGAGCCATGCACTATAAAGATAGAAGTCTGGATGCGTATCAATATAATGCCAGCCCTGTGTCTGTGTTGTATCAATTGTTATTGGTACGTGCACCCATGCATTATCCGGCTGTGTGGTGAATACTTTTCCATCGTTTGTTACCCATTTCGCTCTGTAATGCAATTCTGTATCTGGTGTAAGTACTGCAGTTCTCACGTGCAAGGGTATTGGTATATTGAAGATCACAGGTTTGTTATACTTTGTTATATCTATCTTGAAATACTTTGCAGCACTTATGCTTCCTGCCTCTTCATATGATAGAGGTGTTGAATAACTAAATTCTGTTGCCAAGAGGGGTCCAGAGACTGTTGGATCCTCTAAGCTATAATCCTTTGGCCTCACACTCTTTATGATTATTGGGCTGGCTTCAATATCAGAGACTGAGCCCTGGTCACCAACCCAGAACTCTACCTCTGCGCTTCTAAATGTCTCGTGTGTTTGTGGGTCAAAATAAGGAAGATGCAGGCTTATTGTAGCAACAAAATCCTGCCCCTGCACAACACTGCTTGGTGCGCTCAGCGTTGCTGTTTGCGTCATTTTTGTTAGGTCCAAATCAAATGCATCATCCCCAATCATGTCATTTCTCACTGTAAATGGTGCAGATACTAGTGGTCCGTACTGTGTTCCATCATCAGCAGTGTACTGGCCCTTGAGATAGATCTCAGAGTTCTTTGGCACTTGGAATTCTATCTGTCTGTTCTCTCCACTTGTGCCTGAGAATATTAGTTCTGGGAAGTTCTTTGCATACGTCACATCATAAACATCTACTTGTACGCCTTTCATCCTGTTCTTTGTGCCATCAACAACAACATTTGTTTTAACTTGGACTGTTTTGTATTCTGGAGCAATCTCCATCCTCACGTTTTCAGTTTCTCCTGGTTCTAATGTAATTACATCACTTGATTGGCCATCCTCTGTCTGTATATAGTATTTGCCTACTGGGATTCTTCCGAACTGGCATTGCCCAGAGGAAGGGGTAACACAGCTGCTGTATTCCTTTCCATCAGATCCCATCAAGCTGAGTTTTATTCCTCCTAATGGCTCTCCTATCCCCTCTTTGTTATATGCAGTAACAACTATGAACCCAGAGTTTGAGTCATCAAGTGGCGTAAGCTTAAACTCAGCAGGCTCTCCTCCAACAATTGTATCAGATACCATCATATAATTCGGCTTTCTTATCTCAATATCATACGTTTTCTTCTCAAGTACTGTTGTCGCTGTTCCATCACTTCCTGTTAGCATATACTGAACAATTGCTCCATCATCTATTATTGAGACCTCAGCATTTGGTATGCGCGTATTATCCTTCTCATTCTCAACAGTAATTGTGGTTGGAAAACCTTCCTGCATAACAATGGTTATGGTCTTGTCAGATGTTGCAATCTGCTTCACATTACTGATATATGTTCTATACTTATTGTACTGGTTGTCCTCTGCTTTTATGTAAAATTCAACATTCTTTGGGATAACTAGCCTTGCCACACCATCCAGGTCAGTCTGCGTTGTTGTCACAACATTTGAATACTCCAAACTTAGGAGTTCTCCTGTCCTTCTAACAGCAGAAACCTGTATGCCTGGTAGTGGCTCTCCTCCTGCTGTGACAATAACATTGAATGTGTATACAACATCTGCCTGAGGTGTTACATACTCATCTGGCTTCGGTTGAACACTTTTCAGTGTTATGCTTCCTGTGTCATGTATCTCCTGCAATGCCTGCTCCATTGTTGCTGTATACGTATAATCATTACAATCTATTACAACAATCTGGCCTCTTTCTGGGCAGTTCTGGTCTGAGTATGACATATACAACTTGTTTCCGCTTATCTGCCATCCCATATCAACGGGGTTGTATGCACTATCATAAGTTTTTAGCACACACCCCCTTGGAAAGCCACCATCTGGCGTTGCTAAAACTGCTTGGTCCAAATCCTTTGCTAACTCAATGCATCCGGCTACGGGTGGGGCTTTTTTACATATTATATCAATCTCAATACTGGATGCACCAGTGAGCGTGACCAGCTCCTGCGCCTTCTCACATGCTTCCTTCATCACCTCTATAGTAAATTCTTTCCCAACAGGAAGTTCAAATGTTGCAACACCTTCCTCATCTGTCTCTACTTTTGCGAGTTCTTCTCCATCAAATAACGCAGCGACCTGTGCATTCTCTATGGCCTCTCCGTTGCTCACTACCTTTACAGTTAGTGTTGCCTTTCCTGCCGGAAGGAGCATGAACCCAACTAGTGCCAGAATAATAACTAAAACACCAATAACAACGGGCATGCTCGGGATACCAGCATTTTCAAGTGGGTCAATTATTGCCCTTATAGGAATGCCCTTTGCGTCAAGGGCATCAATTAGTTTATACCATTTGTCTTCAAGCCCCATCTACACACCTCATGCATAGAATTTGCATTGCTACAAATTTAGGGCGCTTTTATATATATACTTAATGGGTTTATTCCAATGTCATTTCTACCTCCATTTTGTCTAGATAATCTGCTTTCGGCCCGACCCACTCACCTTGAGTTGTCGATGACTCCTGGCATAAGATCTTCTTTATATTCCAATTCCCTGATTTCTCTTTACATTTGGTTTCTTGTGATTTCCAATTACTTACAGAATCCCATATAGTGTATAACTCATCTGTAGACGGTGTGATCTTTATATAGAATTTATCCTCTTCTTCTAGCAATTCCTCTCCTCCTTTCCTGAGACAGACTTTCATATATTTTACTGTTAATGCTTCTCCAAATTCAATTGATCTCCATTGGTTACATGTTCCTTCGTTCACTACAGTAATATTGTGTCGCGAATAGCAACCAGATTCTGTACTGCTTCCTCCATTTTCCCCTCCCCAAGCCTTTGTGATTGTGTACCATCTACAGTCATCACCAGATGACATAAATCCTTCAATTCCACAATGTTGCTGATCATTTAATGGACAACAGTCTTTTAATATGCTCGAAACACATATATCAGTAGTTTCCTTACTAGCACTGCAATCTCTCCACTTATTCTGATTATACTTTGGTGCTCCGCATACATACATTTTCTTCTTGTCAATTGTCAGCGTCATAGTTGCTGTGTTCCCTACCTTGTCTTCAGCTGTTATTGTGTAGGTATGTTCCTGGTCGTCGTCTGCAGTGATTTCGATGATCCTTTTCCAACCTTTGTCGTTTCCAGAGAATATAGGCTGTTCATCAAGGTCATGTATTTTTTTTCTCTCTCCGTTCACTATGACTGCAGAGCCACCGGACACCCATCTTGGACCATCAACTTTAACACCTACAATCATTGTTTCTGAACACTCTTCTTTGTCATCGAATTGCATCGGGGGAAGGAATGTGTGACTAGTCCCTAAGTTGTCCAATATCCCGGCGTAGACATCAATGCCCCATATAGTCTGTATGCTAAAGGTATTATCAGAATCTTCAACATAGTCTTGCTCTATTTTGTTCAAGCCGCCTTTGTATGCAATGTACCTGCCAGAGTCATCTGCGTGGTCCCAAGCATAGCAGCCTGCATCACCATATCCTTGTGAGTAATCCATACTTTTCCCTTCCTGCTGGAACGCCAGTTCAAGTACAGGCGGAGTGGTATCTACAACTATATATATGATCCTAGGTGTTGTCTGTATATTTCCGTTCTCATCAATGGCAGAACAACTTATTTGAAGGTAGTTGAGGCCCTCTGCTACAAGGAACTCATTAGCTGATACCATGGTGTGGCACTCATATTCCTGTGCGTATGGGTTTCCTTCTATTGGCATGCAGTCTAGTGGTTCTGTGCTTACCTTCCCGTTTGCATCTGTATTTTGTGTGTTAACTGCTTGTATTGTGCACCCACTTATTTTATTTGGTGATGTAACATATATTGGAATAACCACATCTGGTGAGTTTACATAGAATGGTCCTGATGTATCTGTACACATCATACCTCCTGTTTCCTCTACTACGTGATGCGTTTCTTCAGGATTAAATGGTGCACACACACTTCCGTCTCCTAATATATCGCCTGTTCGTATTCCTTTGAACTCTCCTAGTATGTAGTTCCACTCTATCATGGGCTGGCCTTCTTCAAGCCTTACCACAGCAATTTTATCTGATGTACCAGTGTTTCCATTTGTATCTGTACAGTTCACTTTTATCATATTTGCTCCATCTATGTCACAATCATAGTTGTTGTAAACCTGTTTATTCGGCATGAGGTTTATACCAGAGCATTTAAATTCATATCTTATTGTTCCGTCAGGCATTGTATAGTTGTTTGTTTGGGTGCAAGTGTACTCATTTAAGTCAGTTGGGCAAACCCTGTACGCAGTACATGATTCAACACCAAACCTATCTGTTGCATTAAACGAGATTGTTACAGTTGTTTCATTTGTTGCGCCAGGATATACAATGGAGAGGACTGTTGGAGGCGTTGCATCAAGCTTTATGGATTTTTCAGCTCTTGGACTCCAGATCCCACCTATGTTCTTGCATGTTGCTTTTATTTTGTATACGCCGTCATCACTACCGCCTAGGGTCCAGTTTGCGATCCTCAATGTGTTTCCTTCCCAGTCCGATGTTTCTTTGTTATATTCATTCACACGTTCAAAACTCCAATATGAACCTTCGTCTTCTGCATTCCATACCTTACACGCGATTGCGTCATCAGATGTTGTTATCCTTAGCTGAACATTTCTGTTCCCTGTGACATTTGCATCATATATGGGTGATTCCAATAGGTTTCCGTCACGGTCATAGATTGCATCTATTACAAATGATTCTATTGTGGGTATTTCCCAGCCCTCTGCTTCTATGCATTCGCCCAGATCAAATACCTGCTCCCCATTGCCTTTGATCTCAATATTATTTTCTTTTCCAGTCCAGAATGCAACAAGATTCGTTATAAAGCATCTTCTCTGGAAATCCAGGTTGTCTGCATTGGAATATACAATGCCTATCTGGAGCAGCCCATAATCTGCATTATATCTATAATACCCAGCAACGTTTGGCAATTGATTTGATACTGCCTTATCCCTGACCCATCTCAGTTTTTGGTCCGTTTCTTCCTTCATATCTTCTATAGTATATTCTCTATAATCTATCACAAATGGCGCGTATTGGTTATCGCTTATATCACTGTCCTTTGCACCGCCAACAAAGTTATCCCAAGGCATAAACCCACTGACTTCTGTTTTCAGTGATGACAACGGCTCATTTGTTAGGGAACTGGAGAATGAGAAGTACTTCACGATATCCATTGTAGAGGGTTCCCCTTTGAGGTCGTCATCATAGTTCATCAGTCCAAGTATGTACGGGCCGTACTGTGGGTTGCACCATGGTACGTTCCTGTCAATCTCTGGCTCCAAAACAATGACATCGTTCTGCCTCTTTTCCAGCTTTAATTTTACTAATCCACATGTTATATCTTTTGTGAGTACTACGTTGTTTTGCCCAGCTTCCTCTTCTGTTGAAACCACACTAATGCTCTCTTCACTTCCCTCACCAAGCACCTTTGCTGTTACAATGTCATTGCCAAATGCGTAGTATCTCACATCCTCAATTCTATGTGATTGCTGCAGGTCTGAAACAGCAAGCCCTATGGCTTCTGAGAGCTGCTCTGCGTCACATAGGTAAACAGTATCATCGGAAACAGCACATGAGTCCATTGTTGTTTTGTAATCCCTCTTATCCTCTCTGAATACATTAAATGCAGTGCCTAGGTCTGGTTTTTCTGGCTCAGGGCCAAGCGCAAATGAACAATTAAATATCATCTCATATTCTGCGCTCCTCTCTATGTGTGATTCCCTTGTATCTGTTGTCACAACTAATCTGTTTTTACTTTCATATAGGTTGCATTCTACTCCTGGGGGTATTGCAGTTATTGAGAGTATTGCCTTTCCTCTTGGAGGTATTTTTACAGAAATCTTCCCATCTTTATCCTTCTCCTTGCTTGTTATTTCAAAACCATTTGCATCATACACAACAACCTTTCTGCTCAATCCAAATTCTTCGTAATACTCCCACGTGCCAGTCTCTAGTTCTAATGATAACTCTTCCTCCCAGTTGTTTGTCACTGTTGCATAGTCAAATGTTATATTCTGCCTTTTGTCATCAAGTACAAATTTCATAGAATATGGCAATGGCTCAAAGTGCGTTCCGTGTATCTCATAGCTCCTTTCAAGTGTTCCAATAGATTTGCTTTGTGCTCTTACCTTCAAGTATCCCCAATCCAATACCAAGGGTTGGGACTGCGCTTCTGTTGTGAAGTATGTGCCTTCTACTCCTTCATACAGAGGAGCATATATTGTTTGACCTGGTGCCTCAAGAACAACAACATTTTTTATGCCATCTGTTTCTATCCTGCTAGTTATTGGTACACCTACACTACTGCTCAGTGTTTTCTCTAAGATGTCTATTCTTACGTCCTTCACCTCAGTGTTCAGTGTTTGTTCGGATAGTGCATTTCCTTCGTCATCTATTGGTGTGATCCTGAACACAAAATCAGCAGCACCAACATTGATTGTCTTGAACGGCTGTTGCATTGGCAATCCTTTCTTCCATAAATATATAACCACAGATGATGTATGCAGGTCTTTTCCTTTACCTGTTATCTCAATTACTTTTTTCTTTCCAGCACCTATTGTCACTTCAGATGGGTATTCCAACTCCTCAATACCAGGTGCCTGAACAAACAATGATGCCTCTTGGTCTATCTCCCCCTTATTCTTCAGTGTGATCTCTATCTTCATATCTCTTGCGCCTTTTGTCAGGCTCATGACAGGAAGCATCTCACTTTCATTGAATACTGCCCATGAACAACCCTCTGTATAAGGTGCATAATGGCATAGGTAAACCATTGGCTTAACCCTGGCAACAACATTTGGTATGCTTGTTTGTTCCTCTATTGGTGCTTCTTCTATATGGAATTTTAGTGTGTTTTTTAGATCATTGAATATGCTTATCTCAGCAAGGGATGTTGGTTCTCTTGCTTTTAGTGTTATTACTAAATGAACAATATCATCTGTGTCAACCTTATACAGTTCTGGTGCCTCTGTTCCAGGTCTTATACTTACTGGCAACTCATTTGTATACTCTGTTTCGTAGATATTCGTTCTGTTCCCATTAATCCTCTCAATCCATCCTGAATAATACATAGGCACAACATATTTCTGCCCAGTTACTGGTGGGAATGAATCAATTGCAAATGCATAGTTTTGGCTTTCATGCGATGCAATTGCTTTTATGTGCAGGAAGATTGCAGAACCCTGTGTTAACGTAACCTCATTTGTTCCAGACTCAGCATTTGGGTCCTCTGAGAAGTATGCCTTGTATGCGTTGAAATCCTGAGTTTCAATAATATTCCAATCAGCATCACCATCTACTATATCTATTGTTGTCTCTTTCCACCCACTATCTATCTGTGTTCCATCCTCTTCTTCCCATACTGCTCTGTAGTGTACTGTTGTGTTCCCTTTCGCAAGTTTCCTAGCAAACATCGGGATTGTTATGGTATAACTGCCAGCATCATAATCGCTGATTACAAACTTAACGTATTTTGATGTTGTATCTATACTTCCTCTTGTTGGATATGAATCATAACTATATGAGTCAAATGCATATGGCTTTACAATGGGCTTTGGCTGCAAGCTGAATATGTAAGGGTCTATCCCTCCAATGACAACAGGCGTTCTTAAAGGATTCTCCTTCGTTCCAGGGTCCCCAACCCATAGCTCAACAGTTATTGTTTTGTATGGCTCTCTCTTCTTTGGGTCAGCATATGGCAATCCAATATCAAGCTTTGTTTCATACATCTTCTCCTTTACAAATTCTAGTTTTGGATTTTGTGGCACAGTAAATCCAATTTCATGCTTTACTTCTCTTAGGTTAATTTCCGTTTCAATGTTATTTGTGACATCAAACACGTTTGTGTATGTTGGTCCATACGTCTTTCCTTCCTCGTCTGTATACTTTGCTTTTAGGAATACCTTTTGTCCTCTGTACGCGTTGAAAACAACTTTCCTATTATCTCCGCTTCTCTGATTATCTATCTCCTCAATGTCACCATATGTTGTTTCGTATAGCCAAACCCTTACATCCTTTTTTGGTATGCCCTCAACCTTTGTAAGTACTTCTATGGTTACTTCAAGTGGTACAATCTTTAGGACCTGTCTTACTGGGGTACCTGGCTCAACATCAAATGTTTCAAATTCGTCATAATCTGCTTTCCCAGGTGCTAATGCTCTGAAGTAGTATGTTCCAGCAAGAACCTTTTTGAATTGACACAAACCAGTTGCAGGCGTCACGCATTCCCTGTATACTATGTCATCTAGTGTCATCAATTGCACTCTAACACCCTGCATGCCCTCCTCAATACCTTTTGCATTTACTGCCTTAACCTCAACAGTTGCAGAATTGCTCTCATCAATCTTCTGCATCTTTATCTCAGTATCAATCCCTCCTACAATTCTCTCTTGTGTGGGTATGTAATCATCATGCACAAGTTGTAATGTGTATTCAGCATCCTTTTGTAATACAAGTGTTACTTTTCCAGCAGATGTTGTTCCAGAATCCACAACTATGCCGTCTTCTATGGCAATTACTCTCACTCTGCTAATACCTATATTCGTAGAATTATCCTTCACAACGATTGTGGTTGGGAAGCCTTCCTGCATGACCAGGTTTATGTCCTGTTGTGATAGTTGTGTCCTAAGTGGGCCAGTGGCATCTCTAAATCTTCCCAATGGGTCTTCTGCTCTTATATAATACCTCTGCCCCTCTGGAATATCTAGATACGCCTTTCCGTCTTCATCTGTTGTTGCCGGTTCAATCCCTTCTATAGCTTTTCCCTGGGAGTCTACAACAGTTACAAGTATGCCCTCTAATGGATTCCCTTGACCGTCCTTTATTGTGACATATGTTGTATACGTCTTTGTTTCAATGGGTGGCTGAGGAGGGCAATTTGGCACATCTTGGGGACATGTATCGCACGTTTCTCCTATCTCCTGTATGTTATTTCCACAAACTGGTTGCTGCGAACACTTAACATCCTGTGGGCAATTATCGCATGTCTCTCCTAGTTCAGCAATGCCATTCCCACAAACACCTGTTGTATTGCAACTGCTTCCAACATCCTCTGGGCAATTATCACAGTTCTCTCCAGGTTCAACTTCACCATTCCCACAAACAGCATTTTCTGGCAATCTCATATCCCTGCCGCAGACATCTGCATCCTTGCTATCTGGTACACCGTCTCCATCTATATCATCATCTTCAATATCTGGTATACCGTCATTATCATTGTCCATATCTTCTGAGTCCGGTACGCCGTCATTATCACAGTCCATCATCCCTATATCTGATGTTTTCCTTGCAGGCAATGTTATTTGTCCTGTTCTATCAAGTTCCTCTTTAAGCTCTGAAACAGTCTCTGTTTTCCCATATCCTACGCATTGTATATCAATATCATAATCATCCAATAAGCAGGTATTCTCATCCAAAAATAATGTGTTCCCATCTATGCCCCATGTTATATCTACTGCTTTTCCATCCTTATCAAATGCTCTTATCACACATCCCTCAAGTGTTCCATAGTCCTCTGCAACAAGTATCGCAGTGTAATACTCCTGCGCTATTGTGCTACATGCTTTTACTCCTAGTAAGCCTTCACATTCCATCTCTACTTCTACTTCTGTTCCTGCATCAA
Source organism: Candidatus Iainarchaeum sp. (assembly GCA_021162685.1). Classification (GTDB taxonomy): domain Archaea; phylum B1Sed10-29; class B1Sed10-29; order WALL01; family WALL01; genus JAGGYF01. The sequence goes on from JAGGYF010000002.1 coordinate 50,869, forward strand.
TTGTTTTTCTCAATGTTTTGCATCCAGCATACTTCACGACAAGGTCAATGCTTCCGAACCCCTCAAATGTTACTTTGCCTTCTTCATCTGTTTTTAATTCAAGTTCACTTCCATCTGGTAGTTTGGCAATAACATCAGCATCAACGAGTGTGGTGTTCCCAAATTTCACAAGAACTACTGTTTCTGCGGGCTGCGGCTTTGCTCCTGTAATAGACATAGCAATGACCAAAAGCAATATGATAAAAATACCAACAACGAGTGGGAAGCTTGGCAACCCCAACCCTTCTATAGCATCTACTACCTTGTAAACAGGAATGCCCTTTGCATCAAGAGCATCAAGCACTCCGTAATACTTATCTTCTATTGCTTTATATGTTCCTTTTAGGTTCATGGATTTCACCTTTGTAATTCAATCTTTGTTATAACTACTTGGCAAGCAAAATCATCACATGCTGCAAAACAAGGTTCTAATACGCTACCTCCTGGTAGATAGTCAGATAGCCTAGATTCAGCAGCCTTCGCCCTGATGATGTACAACCCACCGCCTTTTAGTTCTGAGTGACATACCTCAAGTTCAAAAGGATCTGGAATAGCAAGTTCTGCAATACTCGTTACAGTCCCAGCAATAGGTACTGCCTCTAATGCTCCAGTAGCAAGGTTTGCAAAGAATCTAGGATCTGATTGTCTGCACTGCGAGGCGTCTTGGACTCTCCATCCTACTCTCAACGCTTGAGGTGCAATCTTGACCAAACAAAATTTTAAGAAGAATTTCAAGTTTTCCAAGTTTCTTAAATTCCTGAGATTTTTAACAAAGGTTTTTCCCATCGTCTTCAAAAATTGCGACATCCTTGCCCCTTTACCAGCAGCCTGCGCACTCTTGAATGCGGTTTGCACTGTGCCGATTGTGAGCACATCCAATACGCCAGAACACACTGCCTGACTTGCACATTCTGGGTTCCTAACAATCTTGTTCTCGTTTCTGTCCTGCCACTCCTGGTATTTTGAAATAATCCTATCCCAATTTACATCTCCAGTACCATCATAGTAGACAATTATGGTCACGCCATCTTCATCTAATTGATTATTACCTGCTTCATCCCTTACCTCCACAGAGCCGGGGATACCTTCATCAGCAAATCCTAGTTCTTCTATTTGCTCTTGGGAGTATCTATGTCTTACAATATTACATGCTCTTATGATCTCATCGGCAATGTTATCTGTGGTGAATTGGGGCATGTATCCATTAAGGGATTGATGTGCATTATCCTGCGTAAGATTTACATTGTTTACATCGTCTTTGCACTCTATCTCTATTTGCTTGTCTTTGGTCCAATCAATTATTGCTATAGGTAGTGTTGGTTTTTCCATACCCTCAATTAACGTAGGAACACATGTTACATCTGCATATCTTGGGTTTTCACTACCAGTTGTCGTATCCAGCTTGCTTTGTACAGTACAGTCATATTCTGCGTCTGTAAAGTCTTGAAGTGCTATTCTTACCTTACAATTCTTTGTGCCTATCGGCGTGTACAGATCCTTTAGTGTAAAGAACATATTTGGGTCTTCCCTTCTTCTATTCTCATATTTAATAAATTCAAGGTATTTTTCCATGTTAAAGTTTTCTATGATGGGTCCTTCCTCATCCCATGTTGCTCTGAAACTCCTTGTGGCAGGCTGGCCTTGCTTGTCCTGGCATGTCACAGTTATGTTATTTACTGCATTCACTTGCAGAGGTAGTGGGCATGTGTATTCTATTTTTGTTGGGTCGCCTGTTGACAGCTCTCTTGGTGTGCATTCCCATTTTGGTGGTATTTTTGGGTTCGTTACATCACTTCCATTCAGATTATTCCAGTGTTCATCATCATCCAAAAGTTCTCCAGTGTAATCCTTGTGCTTCCACCACTGAACAGATGCAGTGCAGGATTGCATGCCGTCCTCATCGCTTGCTACAAATATTAGGTTGAATAGTGATGTGTCTTCATCCAATTTCTTAACAGCACTGAATACAAAGTCCTTTCCGTTCTCGCTGAATCTTACTGGATTTGCTTTCCCTTCCTCATCCCCTACTGTGTATAACTCACTCTGGTCTCCACACTTGGGGTCAAACCAGAACCTTGTTTGTTCTGCATCTGTTGTTGGGAATCCATTTGTGCTGAATATAAAGCTGTTCGGCAGTTCAAAATCCGGAAGTTCAGCACTCCATCTGTACACCTTTGTTGTGCCCATTGGTTTCTCAGTTCCAAACTCGTCCCTGCATTTAAGTTCAAGCTCAATATACTTGTTTGTTTCGCTGATATACGGACTGATGCAGGATATGTCTGCATTCCAGAAGTATAGGCCTCTTCCTTTGTCAGTTATGTAGCAGCACCCAGCATAGTTTTCATAGTTTTCTGTTGGTTCTGTATCTCCACATTCTGGTGCAGGTGGCAATGTTCCAGTCATTTGTTTTGGATAAAGCCAGCATTCGGAGAGCTTTGCATATCTTGACCTTGCTTTTATGAAGCCAGATTTTGGTATCCTCACATACGGCTCTCTTGTGTCTACAATATCAGGTAATGTCCTACCTATAAGTTCAATCCCGCTTGTATCCAATGTTATGGTATCCCTTGTTTTGTGTGATGGGATGCCTTCTTCAGATATACAGTACGCACCAACGAACTTCAGTCCAGAGCCCTCTGTTAGTGTGAATTCCTGGCCAAATATACCATATGCGTCTTCCTGGCTGGAATACTCCACAGGATACTTCTTCTGGCCTGTTTCCTCTCCATCTGGCTCTATGTTATATACTATACAGTATGATGCATTATTCTCAACCTTGATATTTACGTTTACATTCTGTGTTCCTGTTATGTCATAACTTAATACTTCCTGAGATTCATCTGTTTCACTCTGTTTGAATGAATACACGTAAAATTCAGATATCTCAGGCCCTTGTAGATTCACAACTTCGTCTGCATCAGCATCATCTATTGGTGAATAAATCATCTGATAATTCGGTGTGGATACGACCCATCCTTTGAGTGTGCCAGTTGTTACGAATTGCACAACTCTGGTGACAAATAGCGACCTGTACTGTTTCAGTTGTTCAACAGGAACATCATTCCTGTTGTAAACCAAGCCAAGGTAAACATCATTCTTGTCGTCAATGGTGAAATATCCAATTACTGGCCTCCCAGCATTTTTGAACGAATTCATCGCAAATATGGGGCAGTATTCTCCTTCCCTCATCTCACAGTCCCTATATTTTATGAACGCTTGGGCTTCTGTACCTGCTCTTGCGTTTACAATAGATCCTGCTGATAACCCTTTTGATTCATAACCAAACAATAAGCTTTCGTCCAGTACATTTCTCTGCGCGCTTAGTTGTATTGCCTCAACAAATGCCTGCGGATTGTAGCCTGATGTAAGATCAAAACTATAATACCTTCCGAAATCAGGCCTCAATCCTTTGTCATAATTCAGCAATCCAATGAAATACGCAAACGAATCCTTGGAGCACCATGTCACCTTGTCCTGCAACACATTCTCTAATG